>NZ_HF991019.1:10130-20493 GCF_000432295.1 Bacteroides sp. CAG:189 | reverse complement strand
GGTATGACTTATACGTTTACAAAGGCTCAAGGCGGTCATATCGGTTTATCTATCGTAGAAGATGATAAATTGGATCTGGCTTTGGAACTGATGAAAAAAGCAAAAGAAAAAGGTGTCAACTTAGTATTGGCTGTCGATGCCAAAATTGCAGACTCTTTCTCTAACGATGCTAACACGAAGTTCTGTGCCGTAAATGAAATCCCTGACGGATGGGAAGGTCTTGACATCGGTCCGAAATCAGAAGAAATGTTTGCAGAAGTTATCAAGAATTCCAAAACAATCCTTTGGAACGGTCCTACAGGAGTATTCGAATTCGAAAACTTCACTCACGGCTCACGCACAGTAGGCGAAGCCATTGTTGAAGCAACCAAGAACGGTGCTTTCTCGCTCGTTGGCGGTGGTGACTCTGTAGCTTGTGTCAACAAGTTCGGATTGGCTAATGGCGTATCATACGTTTCTACCGGTGGCGGTGCATTACTTGAAGCAATCGAAGGAAAAGTTCTTCCGGGTATTGCTGCTATCGAAGAATAATCCTCAAAGCACATCTTTGACGCGATAAAAAGGCAGCTCTTTTAATCAGAAAGGGTTGCCTTTCTTTTCATATAAGCAATGAGAAATCCATTATTATTACTCAGTATACTTGCTTTTTTCATTTCCGCTTGCAATAGCAGAAACGAAAAAGCAATCGCCATGCCGGTCGAGCTCCATCCCCTTTCTTTGGGAATAATGCCCACAATGGATGTTTTTCCCTTCATTGTGGCCCAAAAATCGGGTATTTATGATTCATTAGGATTAAAAGTAAATCTTGTACAGTTCGATTCGCCCTACGACCGGGATGCCGCCTTCCTTACCGGAAAGATCGACGGCACCATAACCGACTACCCCAGCATCGCATTGCTGCAAGTACATCATCCGGGGGGCTCCGTTATCATGGCAACTCAGGGTTATTTCTGCTTCATAACAAACAGACAAAATCCTATAAATCAATTTGATGAATTAAAAGAAAAAAATATCGCCATCTCTCGTGGCACGGTGATCGATTACGCAACTGACTTACTTTGCGAGAAATATGGAATAAAATCCGGGGAAATAAACAAACCGGAAATTGCACAGATACCACTACGTCTCAACATGCTGCAATACGGGCAGATTGAAGCCACTTTCCTACCCGATCCTTTTGCCACCATAGCAATGAAAAATGGGAACAAATCATTGATAAGCACCCGGGAACTAAACATCCACCTTACCGGAACTGCTTTCACCGAAACTGCTCTCAAAGAGAAAAGAAAAGAAATTACCGCATTGATCAAAGGATATAATCTGGGAGTCAAGCACATACAAGCATGTTCGCCAAAAGAACTGAACCTCTTATTGACCGAAGCTGCCGGAATACCCGATTATATAGCTAAACTTATCTTATTACCGTCTTATACTCCGGCCAAACGCCCGGACGAACAAGACATTCGCCAAACGATAAAATGGCTGAGAAATAAAAATAAAATCCCCGACAACTATCAAGGGGAGAATCTGATAGATACTACTTTTCTTCCCCGGACAATGAACACTTCCGCCAACAGACACGCCAAACGGTAATCTCACCCAAAGCTCACAAACACTTTATAATAAATATTAAAAGACCGCCCTTTTGGCATCATTTTTGTTTTACTATATAGAATAACAGTACAAATACCTTGAAATTATGAATGAACGAACTATCAATGAGCAATATAAATACATCGTAGAATTAATCGAACAGAAACGGTTAAAGGAAGCACTGACACAATTAGAGTCTTTCCTTTGGCAATGCCCCGATTGGGAGCTTCGTAACCGCTTGGAGCAGCTACAAACCTCTTATAACTTTATGCTGCAATACATGAAACAAGGTATAGCCGATCCCGAACGGAAAAAATTGTACATAAAACTACTAAGTGACACATGGGAGATTGCCGACCAGGCACGCCTGCTACAACTCGATGATATCTCCACACGCTATTACCATGACGTCCGCAAAAAACGCACCCAGGACCTGGCAGCCTATAACACCAATGTATTGATGCACATACTGGAATCATTCAACGACGATTTGGCAGTCAGCGGGTTATTGTCGGACAGCAACATAGATGCCGTATTGAAGCGACACGAAGATACCCAGAAATTCATGTTCCTGCAAACATGGTCCAACAGCTACTGGACAACCGAAGATGAAGCCGACGCACAAGGCATGCTGAAATCTGAATTAATTCCGGTAAATGATTTATGCTTGTTTACAAGCGCCGTAATGTTAAGCCTAATGGAATGTTTTGACCTGCGTAAATTAATGTGGCTATTGGATGCATACCAACATGGCAACGTATATGTCAGTCAACGGGCATTAATAGGCATTGTTTTCGCGCTCCATATCCACACCCACCGTCTGGATTTATATCCGGAAATTGCCAATCGCCTGAAGCTTCTCAATGAAGAAAATTCATTCGATGAAGACCTTGTACGCATATACCGTCAACTCCTGTTGTGTCAAGAAACGGAAAAGATAGATAAAAAAATGCGGGAAGAGATTATCCCGGAAATGCTGAAAAATGTGTCTTCCATGCGCAATATGAAATTCGGCTTTGAAGAATCGGACGAAGAAAAAGACGATCGTAACCCGGATTGGGAAAACGTTTTCGAACATTCGGCATTAGGTGATAAGCTTCGTGAAATGAACGAATTGCAAATGGAAGGAGCGGATGTATATATGAGTACATTTGCTCCCTTGAAGAATTTTCCTTTCTTCAAAGAACCGCATAACTGGTTTTACCCTTTTGACAAACAGCAGTCGGATGTTATTAAAACAATGAGAAAAGACGGCCATCAGAAAAATACAATGATGGATCTGCTCCTACAGTCGGGATTCTTCTGTAGCAGCGACAAATATTCGCTTTTCTTCACTATGCTGCAATTTCCCCAATCACAGCGAGACATGATATTCAGCCAGCTCACCGAGCAACAGGCCGAAGAATTTGCCGAACAGTCAAAGGCTGAAACATTAAAAAAGTTCTCAGAACGCCCTGCTACCGTCAGCAATCAATACCTGCACGACTTGTATCGTTTTTTCAAACTAAATACCAGAAGAAATGAGTTCAGGGATATCTTTAAAGAGAAAATAGAATTACACAAGATATCCATTCTAAAAGATATCCTGTATCAGGAAGGCACATTGGCCACAATAGCCGACTACCATCTAAAAAAGGAGCATTGGGCGGAAACTACCGAGCTTTATAAAGAGATAGAACGGATGAACGGTCCACTAAGTACACAAGCCGAATTCTACCAGAAATTGGGATATGCTTTTCAAAAACAAAAAAGACTGGATGAAGCTCTTGAGGCTTATCAAAAGGCAGACACCATCAAACCGGATAATATATGGACCAATCGCCACCTGGCCATTTGCTACCGCCTCGCACGCAACTTCAGCAAAGCATTAGAGTATTATCGGAAAGCAGAAGAAACTACTCCCGAGAACCATAGCATCGTATTCCACATAGGCAGTTGCCTGGCCGAACTGCAGCAATATGAGGAAGCTTTGAACTACTTCTTCAAACTCGATTTTATGGAAAGCGACTGTATCAAAGCATGGCGGGGAATTGCCTGGTGTTCATTTGTTATCGGAAAACATGAACAAGCAACAAACTATTATAATAAGGTTATAGATAAAAAGCCACTTCCAATGGATTATCTCAACGCCGGACACGTGGAATGGGTATCGGGTGATATTGAAAAAGCAGTCAGTTTTTATAGCCGGTCTAAGGAAATGAGCGGAACCAAAGATATCTTTTTAGAAATGTTCAATAAAGACAGAAACTATCTCATCCAAAAAGGAATTGCAGAAGACGACATTCCATTAATGTTGGATTTACTATATTAAAGCCAAGCTATACATCAAAGTCATAAGGGTTACCGTTCTTTAAAGCCTGTTTAAATTTTGCTCAGTATTATTTTGAGAGGAAAATTTAAACAGGCTTATTATCTTTTGAACATTCGGTAGCCTTTATTTATTTTATCATAAGCAATCTGTTAATTTACGACCTTTATTCACAAAAAAGGATATTATTATGATAAAAAGAATAGATATATAATGCAGTTCCAATAAAAATGTGTTTCTTTGTAGCATGAAACAATAAGAGGTTTATAACGATTTGCTTTCACATATGTATCTCCTCAGTTATCTACATTGAGTATTTCCATTCTGATCACCTTTTCTCAAAACTTTTTTATTGCATTATTAATTTTTTTATATTTACATTTATGAATATGTATGTTGGAAACCTTAGCTATAATGTTAAGGAATCAGATTTGAGACAAGTAATGGAAGAGTATGGAACAGTAGAATCTGTAAAGATCATCACTGATCGTGAGACAAGAAGATCAAAAGGTTTCGCTTTTATCGAAATGCCGGAAACATCAGAAGCTAAAAACGCTATCTCTGAATTAAACGGTGCAGAATATGCAGGCCGTCCGATGGTAGTGAAAGAAGCATTACCCAGAAATTAAAATACAATTCTGATAATAAAAAAGGATATTGCTAAGCGATATCCTTTTTTATTATTTATAACATCCATTAAAAAAATCAGAGCTTAATCAATTCTCTGTACAACTTCTGTACCGGTAGCCCCATCACATTATAATAACTACCCGAAATCGATTCTACTCCGATAAAGCCAATCCACTCTTGTACTCCATAAGCACCGGCTTTATCCATTGGAGAATACTTATCGACATAATAGACAATTTCCTCTTCTGACAATACAGCAAATGTCACATCCGTTGTGACCGTAAAACTATTTTGCCACCCTTTTGTTGTCAAACAAACCCCTGTAATCACCTGATGAGAAGCACCGGAAAGTTTACGCAACATACGTATTGCATCTTCCCTATCCTTCGGTTTACCAAGTACTTCTCCATTCATCCATACGATAGTATCAGCCGTGATAAGCAGTTCATCCGGTTCAATCATAGATTGATAGGCCTCCGCTTTTTCACGAGAGATATAAGCCGGTATTTCCTCCCCCTGCAATGTATCCGGATAGGATTCATCAACATCGGGAAGTGTCTTTACCACATAATCGACTCCCAAACCAGACATTAACTCTTTTCTACGGGGAGAATTAGAAGCGAGTACAATATTGAATTTCTTTAAATTATCAAGCATAATCTCATCGTGTACCAATTATCGATACATCCCTCTTTTTAATTATTAATTTTCTAATCGTCCCCCTACCATCCGAAAGCATCATCGGACATCCATTTACCATGCACTTTCAGCACTTGTTCAACCACATCACGCCCGCAACCATAACCACCGGCAGCATGAGAAATGTATTTGACAACAGCCTTTACTTCAGGAGCAGCGTCTTTAGGACAACACGGCAAACCACATTCCCGCAACACTTCAATATCGGGTATATCATCTCCCATATACAATATCTCCTCATCCGAAAGGCCGTATTTCTCACGAAAATCACGATAATCATGTATCTTCACGGCAGAGCCCATATACAAATCGGTTATTCCAAGTGCAGAAAAGCGGATACGAACGGCTTCCGTCCGGCCACCTGTAATAATGGCAACGTGTAATCCCTGCTTTACAGCCAGTTGAAGCGCATAACCATCCTTTATGTTCACCGTACGCATCGGCTCTCCCGAAATATGTAAGGGAATCATATCAGCGCTCAAAACTCCATCCACATCAAAAGCCAGAGCCTTTATCTTTTTAAGATCATAGTTGATTGTACTCACTAGAAAATAGATTTTACAATTAAACAATTTATGATTTACGATTGAAAATACTGCGGCTGATCAACTCATAAAGCCGTTGCATTTCAACATCGTCCGAAAGCATACCGAGATGATTGTTGATAACATTCTCATCATACCGTATGGCTGGTCCTGTCTGGGCGGCTTTGGGTTTCAATTCATGGACTTTACGGGCCGTTTCATCAATCAAAGGCAACATGACATCAAACGGAAGATGATATTTTTCCAACAAATCAGCCGCCAAAGCATACATATGATTGGTAAAGTTACAAGTGAAAACAGCCGCCAGATGAAGACTTTTACGCTGTTCGGAGTCTGCTTCATAAACGCGCTCGGACAAAGTAGCGGCAACCGCTTTCAAGAGTTCCGTATCTTCGGGTGTGGATGCTTCGATAAAGAAAGGAATTTCCCGGAAATCGACTTCACGCTGCTTACTGAACGTCTGCATAGGATAGAATACGCCATAATGTTCCGCATACCCTTCCCAGACACTCATCGGAAGACTCCCGGCAGTATGTACCAGCAAAGATTCCTTTCTTTTTCCGGCCACAATACCAGGTAGCAGTTCTGTAAAAGCAGAATCTTTCAACGACACAATATAAAGGCGAGCATACGGATTTATATCTCCCAGATCGGTAGTGAATTCCGCTTCCACTTTTTCAGCCAGGTTACGGGCAGATTCTTCCGTGCGACTGTATATCTGCACAATGCGAAAGCCCTTGCGATATAAAGCTTTCGCTAAGTTTGTCGCCAGGTTTCCGGCACCGATAAATACAATTGGGGTGTCTTCTATACTTCTTTTCATCGTGTTGAAATCAAATATAATATTCCGCCGATTATCAATAATGCCAAAGGCAGCAGATAAGCAGACATAGTGCCTAACAACGCCACTATCAGGCCGATATTCATCACAAGCCAAAGCCCTATCAGCACAAGTCCGACGGATTTATCATGTTTGAGAAACAAGAAAATAACCGCTGTATAAAGCAAGAAATTATCTTTATTCATCACCCAAGACAATCCAATGGCAGAAAAATGTATCAGTTTATCTACGAGATAAAGTACTCCTATCACAATCAAGGTGACGGCAGTCGCTTTATAAGTATCCTTGTTATTGTTAGCTTTGGCAGCACTCACGGTTATTTCCCTCCGAATTTATTGATATGAATTTTTTCCCATTGCAGATGGTCCTCGTTGAAAGGCTTGCGTTCCATACCTTTATGCCCAATGGCGATGATGGAAAGAACCTGAAGTTGCAAAGGAATATCCAAGACTTCACGTACAAATTCATCCGAAGGCATACCATTGGCAGCCTGACGTTCACGAACCTGCACCCAGCAACTACCCAATCCTAAATCTTCCGCCTGGAGCTGAATCAGAATGGAAGCGATCGAAGCATCTTCAATCCAGACATCGCTTGCCAACGGATCAGCGGTAACAACTATAGCCAATGCAGCATCGGCAATAAACGAAGAAGCCTGCTCTTTACAATGTGCCAATTGCTTTAATATCTCTTTATCATCCACGGCAATAAACTGCCAGCTATTGCTACGCTTGGAAGTAGGCGACATCAAAGCAGCCTTCAACAAAGTTACCACCTGCTCCTGAGAAAGTTCTTCCTCCGTAAATTTCCGCATACTACGGCGGTTCTTTATCAATTCACTAAAATTTTCCATACTATTTCTGCTTTCTATAATTCTTAATAAAAGCAAGTGCAAAGATACATATAAAAACTGAAAGAAAGCACAGGATCAAGAAAGAGACTCTTGCCAAATACAGCAATAATAATAACATATCACCACCATTTCATCCTTCTTCAACACATCCGCTATTTTCTCTATATCTCCCTATTAATGAATAATACAAGGTGGAGCAATACTCTTATCCATTATATTAATATAAAAGCCACTAAATATAGTACTCAAAGAAGCAAGATCCTATATTAACCACAAGACATAGTATAAGGACCTTCACCCCGTATCACCAATAAATAAAACGATTCAAAAAGGTGAAAAGGTGCGAAAGGTGTAAATTAGAACGCATTCCTCTTCAAATCGTATCACATCTCATTTTTTATCATTACCTTTGTATTGACAAAAAACAATCGTTATGAAAAAGCGAATAACACAAGACGATTACATTAAAGTGAATCGGAAAGCCAGCCGCGAGGCGGAAATAGAGAGACACGGTCACCCTATTTGTTACAAACGGGTGCACCAGTCAAAAAAAGTATATAACCGTAAAAAGATAAAGGCAGGCGATAAGGCTCTGCCTTTTTTTATACAACCTGCGTTAGTTCTCCGGTCAGTGAGTCGATAATAAAACCATGAACATGTACATCTGACGGTATCAAAGGATGATGTATAATAGAATCAACAGTTTCACTTACCGACTTCCGCGTATCATCGAAACCACCGAGCCAGGAATCAAAATCAACACCACAGAAGCGTATCATCTCAATCAGATCTTCCCGGATACCACGAGTTTTCATCCGTTCAAGAATCTCATTGCTATCCATGTGATGAGCCCCGCAATCAGAATGGGCGATAACCATAATATCTTCTACACCAAGCTCGTATATAGCAACCAACAAACTACGGATCACACTGCCGAAAGGATGGGAAATAACGGCACCGGCATTTTTTATTATCTTTGCATCGCCATTTCTGAGACCCAGAGCGGCAGGAAGTAATTCTGTCAAACGGGTATCCATACAGGAAAGAATGGCAAGCTTCTTATCGGGATATTTATTGGTTATATATTTTTCGTATCCCTTGCTCTCTACAAACTGCTTGTTAAAAGCAATAATTTCTTCTACCATATTCTTATTCGACATCTAAATGTTATGACAAATGTAGCAAACATCTATCACATGTTGCAACAAAACAATCCCTTTTCTTGTTGAAAAGATAAATAAAAGATGTAAATTTGCCACAAGATGCCCCTAAAGCTTACTACATATTACCGCGGGAGCGAAATTCCCGACTTACCGGGAAAAAATACATTTCACTCCAAGGAGTTGTTTCTGATCTATGAAGCAACCCCGGGATATAAGCCTGTATTCATCGTAGCAACAGAAAACGGCAAACCCATCGCCCGGTTACTGGCCGGCATCCGTACCAATAAAAAGCTCTTTCCTCCTTCTATCGTCCGCCGTTGTGAAGTATACGGCACGGGAGAATACCTCTCGGATGAAGATACTGACAAGGAAACCATATTCGGCGAAATGTTGGAGCACCTCACCACAGAAGTTTTACGAGACTCTTTTATGATCGAATTCCGTAATCTCGACAATGCATTATTCGGATATAAATATTTTCGTGCCAACGGATATTTTCCCATCAACTGGCTACGGGTACGTAACTCCTTGCATAGCCAGCATTCGGTAGAAGAGCGTATCAGCCCCTCACGTATCCGACAGATAAAAAAGGGACTCAAAAACGGAGCAAAAGTAGAAGAAGCACACTCGATAGAAGAAATTGAGGAATTCTCGCGTATGCTGTACAAAATATATTCATCACACATCCGCAAACATTTTCCAAATATCGAGTTCTTCTATCACATGGAAAAAAGACTGATAAGTAGCGAACAGGGAAAAATATTCATCGTACGCTATAAGGACAAGATCATCGGCGGTTCGTCCTGCATTTATTCGGGAGACAACGCCTACTTATGGTTTTCGGGAGGAATGCGAAAAACATATGCACTGCAATACCCCGGTATATTGGCCGTATGGATGGCCTTGAAAGATGCATACGAACGCGGATTCCGGCATTTGGAATTTATGGATGTAGGTTTACCCTTCAGAAAACATGGGTATCGTGACTTTGTTCTTCGTTTCGGTGGAAAACAGAGTAGTACACGTCGTTGGTTCCGTTTCCGATGGCCATGGCTGAATAATTTATTTACCAAGATATACGTTTAAGACGATTTTTTCGTTATTACTCAATAAGCGATACTTTCCCATACGGAAAAGTACGCCAAGTGATGATAATAAGGATATGAACAATCGTCTCTCAATTATATACCTGCTTTTACTGTTTACCTTTCCCGCTTTGGCACAACAAGTCAAAATCGGAGGCATCATTACAGACGATAACGGAGAACCGATCGAACTGGCTACCGTACGTATAGAGGGAACGGCCATCGGTACGGTCAGCAATCTAAAAGGTAAATACTCGCTCAAGTTTACTTCCAGAGACACGGTAACAGTGATATATTCCATGATCGGATATAACACGCGGAAACGCACTTTAGTAAATCCACAGGGAAATATCAGCATAAACATGATGTTGCCGGCATTAGGATACGAACTCGACCAGGTAACGATTACCGAAAGTCGCCGGCAAACCAACACCGTGCAACAAATAGACATGAAAGCAAACAAGTGGATGCCGGATGCTTCGGGGGGAAATATAGAATCGATCATTGCCACACAAGCCGGAGTAAGTTCGAACAATGAACTTAGTTCACAATACAATGTTCGTGGAGGAAGTTTCGACGAAAATATGGTATACGTCAATGGTATAGAGGTTTACCGCCCGTTATTGGTCCGTTCCGGTCAGCAGGA
>NZ_HF991019.1:5742-10109 GCF_000432295.1 Bacteroides sp. CAG:189 | reverse complement strand
CGGTCAGCAGGAAGGATTGAGCTTTATCAATCCGGATATGGTAGAAAACGTTGGATTTTCTTCCGGTGGATACGAAGCGAAATATGGAGATAAAATGTCATCCGTACTGGATATTACATATAAAAAGCCGGAACATTTCGAAGCAACAGGGGCTTTCAGCCTGTTAGGAGTTTCTGCATACATAGGTTTCGGCACTAAGAAATTCTCGTGGATCAACAGCGTACGGTACAAAAGCAACCGCTATCTATTGGGAACACTGGATACGAAAGGAGAATACGATCCGCAATTCATCGACTATCAGACATACTTGAACTGGCGTCCCAATAAACGCTGGGAAATAGGATTCATCGGAAATATCTCAGAAAATAAATACATCTTCCAACCGGAAGACCGTAACACGCGATTCGGCACAATGGCTTCGGTACGTGAATTCAAGGTTTATTTTGACGGTCAGGAAAGAGATGTATTCCGCACATTCTTCGGTGCAGCCAATGCCACATACAAATTCAACGAAAACAATAGCTTGACTTTTCAGGCCTCTGCATTTCATACAAAAGAACAGGAAACCTATGACATTACCGGGCAATATTGGCTCAACGAATTAGATGCTTCCGAAGAGGATACGGACACAGATACAGGTGAAACAATCGGTGTGGGTACCTATATGGAGCATGCCCGCAACTACCTCAACGCAGATGTACAAAGCTACTCGCTCACAGGACAACACCGCATCCAACGCCATGCTATTCAATGGGGACTGGAATTAAAAGCAGAGCGTATTAAAGAAAAACTACGCGAATGGGAAATGCGCGACTCAGCCGGATATTCATTACCACAAGTACCGAATGGTCCGGAATTGATTTACAGTTTATCATCCAAAAACGACATCAACAGTAACCGTTTATCCATATACGCACAAGACAGTTACAAATTCCAATCCGGTGCAGGCCTGTTCACGCTTACAGCCGGACTGCGTGGAAGCTACTGGAGCTGGAATAAAGAATTCATTGTAAGTCCGAGGGCTTCTCTGGCGCTGATTCCGAATTTCAATGAAAAATTCACATTCCGCGTAGCAACGGGGCTCTATTACCAAGCTCCTTTTTATAAGGAGTTTCGTGATACCACAATGGTAGACGGAGTCGCAAGCGTATCACTCAATAAAAACATCAAATCGCAACGTTCCATACACTTTGTTATCGGAAGTGATTACAGCTTCCGGGCAGTGGGACGTCCTTTCAAGTTTACAGCCGAAGTATATTATAAAGCACTGGGCAACCTTATTCCATACAATGTAGACAACGTCCGTATCAGTTATTACGGACGCAACATGGCAAGCGGTTATGCCACAGGACTCGACATGAAACTATTCGGGGAATTCGTGCCGGGAACCGATTCCTGGCTCACTTTCTCCGTGATGAAAACCGAAGAAAAAATAAACGGTAAGTGGCTCCCCCGCCCTACCGACCAACGCTATAACCTGTCACTCTATTTTACAGATTACTTTCCAAAAAGTACCAAATGGAAACTAAATCTCAAAGCGACTTTAGCGGGTGGATTGCCCTTCGGCCCGCCTCATAGCGGACGAGAAGAAGCGGTATACCGCACCCCCTCCTATCGCCGTGTAGACATCGGTATGTCACGTGTTTTAATTGATAATACGGATAAGCACAAAACCGGATTCGGGCGCAATATTCGCAGCATGTGGTTGGGACTGGATGTTTTCAATTTGCTTAATATCAGCAATGTTAACTCCTATTATTGGGTAACTGATGTGCACAATAATCAGTTTGCAGTACCCAATTACCTTACATCTCGTCAAATCAATGTCAGACTGCTGATCGACTTTTGAAATTAAATGCGGAAATATTTCTCTATTAACGAAGAATTGATTTTCTTTGTAGTGGTTTAATAGTAACCAGAACTAAAATTAATGCCAAAATAAAGAAGACAGTCATGAAGATTTCACACATTGAACACTTGGGTATTGCTGTAAAAAGCATCGAAGAAGCCCTTTCGTATTACGAAAATGTATTAGGTCTGAAATGTTACAACATCGAAACAGTGGAAGACCAGAAAGTAAGAACCGCTTTCCTGAAAGTAGGCGAAACAAAAATTGAACTGTTAGAACCCACCTGCCCCGAAAGTACCATCGCCAAATTTATTGAGAACAAAGGCGCGGGCGTTCATCACGTGGCATTCGCCGTAGAAGACGGTGTAGCTAATGCACTTGCAGAAGCAGAAAGCAAAGAAATCCGCCTTATCGACAAAGCTCCGCGCAAAGGTGCGGAAGGACTTAATATCGCTTTCCTCCATCCTAAATCAACTTTGGGTGTATTGACAGAACTTTGCGAACACTAAAATCATTGACGATTGGGTGATTTATAATTTACGATTGAAATTACTTTTGCTATTTTATAAAAGTAATCCCAATCGTAAACCGTAAACCGGCTAATCGTAAATTCTATAAATCCTTTAAAACAAAAAGACACATGAGTAACCAGCTTGAAAAAGTAAAAGAGCTTATTGAACTTCGTGCTCAGGCTCGTTTAGGTGGCGGCGAAAAGGCTATTGAAAAACAACACGCCAAAGGCAAATACACCGCCCGTGAGCGTATTGCACAACTGCTTGACGAAGGTAGTTTCGAAGAATTGGACATGTTTGTACAGCACAGATGTACCAACTTCGGTCAGGATAAAAAGCACTTCCTCGGTGATGGTGTCGTAACCGGTTATGGTACGATCGAAGGAAGATTAGTATATGTTTTCGCACAAGATTTCACTGTATTCGGTGGATCATTGTCGGAAACCATGGCACAGAAGATTTGTAAAGTAATGGATATGGCCATGAAGATGGGTGCTCCGGTTATCGGCATCAATGATTCGGGTGGTGCCCGTATCCAGGAAGGTATCAATGCATTGGCCGGTTATGCTGAGATTTTCCAGCGCAACATCATGGCATCCGGCGTTATTCCCCAGATTTCGGGAATCTTCGGTCCATGTGCCGGTGGTGCCGTTTATTCTCCCGCATTGACAGACTTTACATTGATGACCGAAGGTACATCTTATATGTTCCTTACCGGTCCGAAAGTAGTAAAGACCGTAACAGGCGAAGACGTATCCCAAGAAGATCTGGGCGGTGCAAGCGTTCATGCAAGTAAATCAGGTGTTACTCACTTTACTGCTGCAACAGGTGAAGAAGGATTGGCAATTATCCGTCACCTGCTCAGTTTCATTCCACAAAACAACCTCGAAGAAGCTCCACTGGTAAATTGTACAGACCCTATCGACCGTATGGATGATCTGTTGAACGAAATAATTCCTGACAGCCCCAACAAACCATACGACATGTATGAAGTAATCGGTGCCATCATCGATAACGGAGAATTCCTCGAAGTACAGAAAGACTATGCAAAGAATATCATCATCGGTTTTGCCCGTATGAACGGACAATCCGTAGGTGTGGTTGCCAACCAGCCTAAATATCTGGCCGGTGTACTCGATAGCAATGCATCACGTAAAGGTGCCCGTTTCGTTCGCTTCTGCGATGCATTCAATATCCCTTTAGTTACATTGGTAGACGTACCGGGATTCCTTCCGGGAACAGGCCAAGAATATAATGGGGTCATCTTACACGGTGCTAAACTGCTGTACGCTTATGGTGAAGCCACCGTACCTAAAGTAACGGTTACATTGCGCAAATCTTATGGTGGTTCTCACATCGTAATGAGCTGTAAGCAGCTTCGTGGTGATATGAACTATGCATGGCCGACGGCTGAAATCGCTGTAATGGGCGGTGCAGGTGCCGTAGAAGTATTGTACGCCAAAGAAGCTAAAGAACAGGAAAATCCTGCTCAATTCCTGGCAGACAAAGAAGCTGAATATACCAAACTGTTTGCTAATCCGTATAATGCTGCAAAATATGGCTACATCGATGATGTTATCGAACCGAGAAATACCCGTTTCCGCATTATCCGTGCGTTACAGCAGTTGCAGACTAAGAAATTAACAAACCCTGCCAAAAAGCATGGTAATATTCCATTGTAACAAATTAAATACAGATTGTTATGAATAAAAAAAGAATTGGGATATTTATCACGTTAGTGGCAGTAGTTTGCTTAGGGCTGAATGCACAAAGAGCGACAAGCTTGAAAATCAATGAAGTACTGGTTACCAATGAGCAGAACTATCAAGATGATTACGGCTTGCATAATGCTTGGATAGAAATATTCAACACCTCTTTTGCTTCGGTAAATATCGAAGGCTGCTATCTGACGAACGATAAAGACAATCCAACCAAATATCCTATTCCTAAAGGAGATGTACTGACGTTGATAAAACCCCGCCAGCATATCTTGTTCTGGGCAGACG
>NZ_HF991019.1:0-5709 GCF_000432295.1 Bacteroides sp. CAG:189 | reverse complement strand
GGAATGCCGAATCGCGGTACGTTTCACGTAAGCTTCACACTGGATCCAAGCAAAGAGAACTACATTGCCTTGTACGATTCGAACGGTAAGACACTTATTGACGAAATTACAGTACCTGCCGGAATGCTTGCCGATCAGTCTTATGCACGAGAAGAGGATGGAAGTGCAAATTGGGTGATTAAAGGTGGAGGAGAACATAGCTATGTAACTCCAAGTACCAATAATATGACATTAGATAAGAATGAAAAAATAGAAAATTTCAAAAAACACGATGCAGACGGCTTCGGCATGGCAATTATAGCGATGTCAGTTGTATTTATCGGTTTAATATTATTGTATGTTTCATTCAAAATAGTAGGTAATATCGCTGTAAAATTAGGTAAGAGAAATGCAATGAAAGCTATAGGGATTACAGATAAGGTAGAAGCCAAAGAAAAGAATCTGGGGAGTCACTCCGGCGAAGAAGCCGCCGCTATTGCAATGGCTCTGCACGAGTTTATGAACGATGCACACGATGTTGAAGATATGATTTTAACTATCAACAAAGTGAAGCGTACTTACTCACCTTGGAGTTCCAAAATTTACACTTTGCGTCAGACACCGAAAAGATAATTATTAACTCTAATAAATTGAAGCAATGAAACAGTATAAATATAAAATCAACGGAAACCTCTACAATGTTACAGTAAACGATCCGGAAGAGAATATCGTAAACGTTGAAGTAAACGGTACTCCTTACAAAGTAGAGCTTGACAAACCCGTAAAAGCCACTATCACTCCCAAACCGGTAACCCGTCCTGCCGCCGCTCCGAAAACAGATAACGGTGCCCCGGTTGTACAACGACCAGTTGGTGGAACTACCGGAAAAAAAGACGGTGTAAAATCTCCACTGCCCGGAGTTATTCTCGACATCAGGGTGAAGGAAGGCGATACCGTGAAAAAAGGACAAACCGTAATTATCCTTGAAGCAATGAAAATGGAAAACAATATCAATGCACACAAGGATGGAAAAATTTCAGAAATCAAAGTTAAACAAGGAGATTCTGTATTGGAAGGTACAGACCTCGTAATCATTGAATAATTATGGGAGATTTCTTATCATTTTTGGGGAATAACCTTATTGATTTCTGGGGATATACGGGTTTTGCCAATGCAACCCCGGGACATCTTATCATGCTGGTAGTCGGACTCTTTTTTATCTATCTGGCAGTAGCCAAAGAGTTTGAACCAATGCTCCTCATCCCTATCGGTTTTGGTATTCTCATCGGTAATATTCCTTTCAATATGGAAGCCGGTCTAAAAATCGGTATCTATGAAGAGGGTTCTGTATTGAATATACTTTACCAAGGAGTAACCTCCGGTTGGTATCCGCCGCTTATATTCTTAGGTATTGGAGCCATGACAGACTTCTCGGCATTGATATCCAATCCAAAACTAATGTTAATCGGGGCTGCTGCTCAGTTCGGTATTTTCGGTGCTTACATCATCGCTCTTCTAATGGGCTTTGAGCCTAACCAAGCGGGTGCTATCGGTATTATCGGTGGTGCTGACGGCCCAACGGCTATCTTCCTTTCATCCAAACTGGCTCCAAACCTGATGGGTGCTATTGCTGTATCAGCCTATTCATACATGGCATTGGTTCCTGTTATACAACCGCCCATTATGCGTCTGCTGACCACCAAAAAAGAGCGTGTAATCCGTATGAAACCACCAAGAACCGTATCCCATACAGAAAAAGTTATTTTCCCAATTGTAGGTTTACTGCTTACAACATTCCTTGTACCTTCAGGTCTGCCTCTGCTTGGTATGCTGTTTTTCGGTAACTTACTGAAAGAAAGTGGTGTGACACGTCGTTTAGCCAACACAGCCAGTGGACCATTGATCGATACCATCACTATTTTATTAGGACTGACGGTAGGTGCTTCTACACAAGCATCTGAATTCCTAACTTGGAGTTCTGTACAAATCTTTATCTTAGGTGCTCTTTCATTCATCATTGCTACCACTGCGGGAGTATTATTTGTGAAAATATTCAATCTCTTCCTTAAGAAAGATAACAAGATCAACCCTCTGATCGGTAATGCTGGTGTATCCGCTGTTCCCGACTCAGCACGTATTTCACAGGTTGTGGGTTTGGAATATGATCCAACCAATTATCTGCTGATGCATGCCATGGGTCCGAATGTAGCAGGGGTTATCGGTTCAGCGGTTGCTGCCGGTATCTTACTGGGCTTCCTTATGTAAAAAAGTGAGTATTATAAATTAAGAAAAGGGCATGTGTCAAAACTCCCCTTTTATCGAAATCACCCTCGCTACACCTGTGGCGAGAGTGATTTTTAGTTTATGAGAGTTTCGACACCCTCTTTTGGTATATCATCATCTATCACGAAACATCGCATTGAACTCTCAATTGCGTAACATTTACGTTAATCTATCTAAAAGGTTCTACGAAAATTTCGTAAAAGTAATCTTTTTGTTAACTTGCACTCAATAATAAAAACACAACAACCCTATACACCATGAAACAGCTTATCCTTTTTTTACTTCTCGGTACCTGCAATACATTATTTGCACAGCACACGAAGCTAATTCAAGAAGCAATGAACAACTATGATTACGAAAAGGCAATCATGCTGATTGACAAAGAACAGCCGACTACCGAATTACTGTTTCAAAAGGGAAAAGCACTCAAATCATTGGGTCGCAATGCAGAAGCACTCCATACCTTTCGGCAGATCATAGCCGGTGACAGCCTAAACCAACGGGCTTTCATCGAAGCAGCCGAATGTTGCAAGCAATCGGCTAAATACCAGGATGCACTGAAATATTATCAAAAAGCAATAGATATTCATCCGGACAATAAATATGTACGCATTCAATACATTAGCCTGTTATGCAATCTTCAACAATATGAAGAAGCATTCGGAGAAAGCAGTGTACTGGCAGAAACAGACAGTTCGGCAGTAATATTACACCTGCAAGCACAAAGTTTGGAAGGAAGGACAGGTTTTCTGGATGCTGCTTTGGGATGCTATCATGTCATTCAAGACAAATATCCCGACGACTATCTGGCAGCCGCCAAATTAGGACAAATTTACAACGCGATGCAATTCTACGAATACGCCATCGAAGCAACAGAAAAATATCGTGAAGCCGATACCACCAACGTTGTGGTAAACCGCCAAAATGCACAGGCATATTGCCTCTCGGGAGATTACCCTATGGCAATCAAGCGATATGAATATCTGGTAGGACAACGGGACAGTTCATTTCATACATACTATTATTTAGGAGTAAGTTACTATGCCACTGAAAAATTTTATGAGGCGCACGACATGCTCGAGATAGCCCGCAAATATGATCCCGAAAATGTAAACCTGCTCTATTATCTGGGACGTGCCTGTGCAAAGACATCCTGGAAAAAACAAGGAATCGAATATTTAGAAACTGCCATTGATTTGAGTCTGCCCAAAGACAGTGCGATGACGCGTCTCTACAAAGGCTTGCGCGATTGTTGCAGGTTAGGAAGAGAACCGGCCAAAGCCATACAAGCAGCAAAAGACCAATACAAATACGATAAGACCAACCATAAACTTCTTTATGACATTGCCATCGACTATCTTTTCATGAAAGACAACAAGAATGCAACGCATTATCTGGAAGCGTTTTTAAAAACACGTCCCAAAGACACCAAAGAGACAGCCATAGAGATAAATAAAAAAGGGGAAGTAGAGGTCAATATGGAATATTTAAATCCGGAAAAACCAGACGTGCCGCTTAACAAAAACGATGCGTTTCAAAAAGTACAAAAACGACGCGTACAAGAAAAACGGTGAGCGCGGTCCTATTCAGCATGATCAAAGCCCACCGTTTTTCTTTCACTTGAACCCTCTTTAAATGGCTTTAAAATATCATTTAAAAGCCATTGCAGATTCAAAATAATTTCCTATCTTTATGCAATTGTTAGGCTGCTATACCTGACACCTCATCCGGCTTCGTGTACAGCATCATGTCTGTATATTTAGCTTGATAGTTTACGCTTGCACTAAACTCCACTTTCCTGCATTCCTTGAATGGGCTGCCGACAAATGGGTTTCGGTCCATCCAGTCGCACAGTTCTAAAATGGAGGACTTGTTCGAGGTGAAGTACACGAACGAATGCCCTTTCAGAACGGTTAGTACATCCAGATAGTCAGCCAGACGCCAGAACATCTTGTAAGTACCCACCTCGGTGGAGAGGTACGGCGGATCAACCAGGAACACCACACCCGGAACATCTTTGTAACGTTTGAATACTTCCTTGTAGTCTTCGCTGGTTATAGTCAGTCCTTCCAGATAATCCTTTGCTTCGGGATAGTCTGTCTGCCGAATCCTATTGTAGATGGCTTCTTTCTTCATTCCTTCCAAACTGGTCACATATTTCATGGCGAACAACAAGGATGCGGAAACCGTGATATAATCCACGTAACCGTGCTCTTTTTCTTCCCTCTCAATACGAGCAAACATTTTATCGCGAACCTCCCCGGTTATACGTTTGTTTCTGGGTTCCCCTTCAGCTATCCGACGCAAATCGGATAACAGCACATTGGTGGCCGGGATATTTACAAGTCGGCAGCGGTAGTTGTCGAAGTCATTATACACAACGGTGGCATCAGGCCTGACACATTTGGTAATATGTGACAGCAGGCCCGAGCCGCCAAACAAGTCCACAAACACGGTGCTGTCCGGGAACTGTCCCAGCACCTTGATAAATTCCCTCGCAAACATGCGTTTCTGCCCCACGAAAGGAAGCGGGGCGGACAAATACATCTTTCTCATTTCATTCTGCTTTAAAACGGCCGCAAAGGTCCACAGAATAAACGAAAAACAGCGGGAAACATGAACTGTTCCCGCTGCAAGACATATACAGCAAACTACACGTTCAACCCGAAGCGGACCGTCTCGTCACCGGCGATCAGCGCACGGGTGCCCGGGATATTATTCTCGTAGATATGTACATTGCCCAGATAGAGAGTGATCGACTTCAAGGGAAGTTCTATCTGCCGCGCCATCAGGTACAGGTGGTAAATATCGGAAGGTAGCCCGAGGTTTGCGTCACTGCTGCGCTGGTAGGCGGACAGAACCAGTTCACCGCCATCTAACTGGAACTGTACCAGACTCAAACAGGGTGCCTGGTTGCTCTCGGCACCGGTTTCGCCCAGAAAAAGCACGTAGTTCTTGCTGTTGCGCCTCTCCCGGTTAATTTTCGCTATCAACGGAGGCAGCTTCTCGAAATAGGTCGGGTAACTGTTCACCAGGATGGAGCCGCAATAGTCCCACCAGTTGATGCCGGCCTCCCGGTACTTCTCCACGTTGCGCTCACCCTGCATAAATAACTGCAACTCGCTGCGGAGCTTCTTGCGGGCGATATTATGCCCCTCGAATATGTCAAGCAGGTCCGCCGGTGTCAGTGACAGCTGCTCGTTCAGAAGGTATTGTATATTTCCCTTCTTGTTGGTCTGTGTTTTTCCCGTGGCAAGAATCTTGTCCAGGATACGGTAATACTTGTTCATAGCCATTTCCTCCTTCTAAATTTGAAACACCCTAAAGATAAGGGGAAACGGCACTCCCTACGACATAAAACAACCCGTTCACACTGCAAGCGTCTTGCAGTCGCTCTGGAATCGTTTCACCAAGGCATAAACCTTACGTTCGCTCACCGAATACTTT
>NZ_HF991018.1:0-85792 GCF_000432295.1 Bacteroides sp. CAG:189 | reverse complement strand
GTTAAATCAAAGTGTTGCGGAATTAAGGATAATGATAAATACTCAGAAACCAATAAAAAGTATAATCCATGATGGTATTGGAATGGCTGGTCACCGGATCTTTTCCGCGCAGTAACCAAATAGTACGTTTCACTGCATCGCTGTCGAAAAACAGGTAATAATTCATCAAATAGCTCTGAATCGCATCCCCGCTCCATACCCAGCGATCACGCTTAATGCCGTCGATAAAGAATTCACGGGTAGTGAGATGCATTGTGTACGCACCTACCTCCCAGATACGGTTGACTTCTTCATCGTTGCAACGGAAAGCCCCGCGATATTCAACGGGAAGATATTCGTATTCCATTCCCACATTATCGAATTGTACGTCCGGTTCTTTCTCTATATATACATAGCGGAACGCTTTGGAATTACCCAAACAGAAATCTCCTGCAGCGGAAATTTCGTTAGTAGCCAAATCAATTACTTTGCCCGCCCGGAGTTGGATTCTGTCAAGCGTTTCGCAATACGCCGTATCCAGCGCCTCCTCTTTACTTTCACCATAATAAAGGCTTAAACTCCCCTTTCCGGAAAGATTCTTAAACGTTATATAGCCAAAGGTTTCTTTCCCGAAATCGAGCAGTTCCCCTTTTGAACTCTTTTCACGGGAAACGGCCTGCAACGGTTCCCGACACAGCATAAACTGAGAAGGACGCTGATCGGCCCGGTCAAAGTTCCAGTATCCGGCATTCATGTAAACAGTGGCCGAAGTATCACTGGCTTTTCCACTCTCGTCAATCCACTCTTTATCCTCATAAGTAACTTTCCAGGAAGAATCGGAATGAATAGTCTTTCCTTCGACATAAATGGCGGGAGGAGTTGCCTGATTCCAGACTTTGATATTCAGGTTGTGTTTTCCGGCCGGAAGTGTCAAAGTGGACGGCATACCGAACTGTAGTTTGCCATCCAGTTTCACATTGTATTTTCCTTCAGCCGTAATGAATATGTTTTCAGCACGTTCCAAATCCACCTGCTTGCTAAACTCGATCACCACATAATGACTGTCTGTCTTCCAGAAAGGCGGGAAAAAAGCTCCTCTCTCCGTCCGGCGGTTGTTCATCCGGTTACCCAGCCATATTTCATAATCGCCGGGATACCATATCCAAGTCTGTGCCTGCAATACAGCAACATAGAACGCAATCCCCACAAAACTTATTATCTTTTTCATCGGTCGGCTTTTTTTATTAAGTATTTATATTTTTCAGTCAGGCCGGCATTTCTCCGGATGCTGTCAGACACCATCGGACCGTTATTCTCCCACACATTACCGGGACCGTTGGCGTTCTGCAGAAACTTTTCGCTCTCTGTCCAGTTGTCTTTTACTGTAATAAAAGAAGAACCTTCGTCTGTATACAGATAAAACCAATGATTCGGATCGTGTGCATAACCGGGTGAATAAATACTGTGAACACAGTTTTCCGTCAGGTAACTTTTGGGCTGTGCCCCCAACGTATAGATACCGGCAACATCATACATGTGTTTGGCATAATGATGAATCAAGTTGGCATGTACCCGATTGTTACGCATACAATTCACAGTTTGCGTCCATCCCCATCCCAGACTGATGCCCGAATAAGAAACTTCACAAATTTCATTGTGCTCGATATTAATATCAGCCACATAGCCGGCACAGATAGCCAGACATCCCCAATCTTCGTTAGTGACATCGGTAAAATAGTTGTTCATGACCTGCAAATGGGTACAAAGTTCACGACGGTCGGCAGGATCATAAGGATAGTGCGTCTCATGTCCGGCGGGAGAGAAGCTACCGGCTACTAATCCGTTTCCTGCAATATCGCGAAAAAGACATCCTTCTACTTTTCCGCCGTACGTTCCCATCTTATAATCCAAAGCTGTTGAACCGAGATGTTCAAAAGAGCAATCCAAGAAATCGATGAAGTGCCCTGCATGGATCTGTACTGCGGCAGCAGGACGTCCCAACCACCCTTGATTATCCAATTTATGGTTCCGGTAATCGCGGATCATCTGAGGCCGGAGTTTATAAGCATCCGTCAGATACATGCCGGCCTGCAAAGGGACGTGTCCCTTAAGGGAAGGACGCATCCAAGTGGTATATCCGAAAGTAAGATTATCAAAGCGGATATTCTCCACCGGCCGGTCGAGTGTACCTTCTACCCGGACCAGAGTCTCCAATGCAGGAACAATTACTTCCGCCCGGCTCATATCTTCACCGGAACGTGGATAATAATATACCTTACGGGAATAAATATCATGAAACCATTCTCCCGGTTCGTCTAAAAGTTCTTTTGCATTGGTCAGATAAAATGCCGAGTTGTGTCCGTCCGTAGTGACCATAGGACGCGGCCACGGGTGAGCAAACTGGATACGGCTCTCCGGTTGGTGAAAACGAACCGCAGCCGAATCTCCGTGTACTTCAATCGACTTTATACGCAGATAGGCTACACACCACATCTCATGCAATACCATCTCCGGACGGGGAGCCTTCAGTATCTTTTTCACCGCAGCCGTAGGAACCCAAAGAATTTCATTGACAGGATCATTACTTAAGATACGATACATCTTTTCAAAATCAGAAACATCACGTGCCCGGATTGCTTTCTTACCGTTTACCCAAAGCTGCCGAAAATCCAAAGGATACCCATTAAACTCAGGAACATCGGCTACCCATAGTTTACCTTGCTTTTTCCAACGGGTGATAGACATGCCACCATGTAACACGGAAGCCTCCTCTCCCATTCCTCGAATAATAGTAGGCGAATCGGCCGTACCGCTGTCTTCCGGACGAAGAAAAATCGGCTCTGACAAAGGATATGCTCCATTTTCCAGACAGATATGGATACCATCGGCTATAGCCGGATCGGACAAGCGGCGCCATTCACGCGCCTGTTTCAGTGCTTGAGTCAGGGTCAATACCGGAGCTTGCCGAGTTCCCGTATTAAGATCGTTTCCATGAGGAGACACCCATATCTCTCCGGCAAATGCAGAGGATAAGGAAGAAAAAAGCCCCAAAAGAATTCCAATGCAAATAGACAATTGATATTTCATATTTTTAGAGTTCATTGTTATAAAAAGAAGACGAAAAAAGACCGATTTTGTAATCACTTTTACGAAACGATTCGATAAGTTAGCCAATGAACCAAACCCGATACAATGCATACAGCAGGTAAACACCGTGTTTACGACAAGTATGAACCGTGCTTACGACAAGTATGCACCGTCCCTACAGCAAGTATGCACCGTCCTTGCAACAGGTATGCACCGTGCTTACGGCAACGCTATGCCGTACTTGCAATAGTTTTGCAGTATAATATGTGGTAATTTCATAGTATATACAGCCGGAATACCAAGTACTCCGGCTTAAATATCATCCATATAGAAGGAGGGGTTTATCGCTCTAAAAGCATCCAGACAGTCATTTCACTTTCTCCCCGATTGCCCCAGGCATAATAGGGAATCAAGCGGATAGGAATCCGATCACCGTTCTCCGCCACCTTGCGATATAGTTTACCTTCCCATGAATCACTGTCTACAGAATGAGCGATACCGTCGAGCACAGTAACCCGGCTTCCCGCAATTTCCGTTTTGACAGGAGAAAACTTTATATCGGCAGGAATCAGAATATCATCGATCCTTTTTCCGGCTTCGACATCCATACTTTCAAGACAATATACCACAGGGCCACGTTTGACAGCCACTTGATTGCGCGTTTCCTCCACCAATGGATGCGATTCCAATAAAACCGGTTCCATACCCATCACAAACGCTACCCGGTCTCCCTTCTTCCAAATACGTTTTATTTCGGCATACGTACCGGCTTTCAAATCGGTTGTAACAGGAACATCATTCACTGCTAACGTAGCTTTCGTACACCATTCCGGCACACGTAAAAAGAGAGACAACGATTTCTTCTCCGGCACCTCTTTCAGCGTAATACTAACTGCACCATCCCAAGGATAATCTGTCTCTTGTAATAATTGAATATGATTTCCCATCCATTCGGTATCGAGTTCGCTGCCACCATACAGATTGCACCAAACGCCCTCATCGCTCAGCGTATAAACATAATTCTGAACTTCACACAAGGTACGGAGCGTATTGGGAGGACAGCAAAAACAACTGATATATTCCGTCCGTTGCTTCGGCCAGCGAAGAGTATAAGGCAGATCGGCACTGATCCGTAACGGATTGGTATAGAAATAACGTTTTCCATCCAAGCTGATACCACTCAATATGCTGTTGTAAAGGCAGTTTTCTACAATATCGACATATCGGGCATTACCACTGGTCTGAAACATACGCCAATTGAAAAGCAGATTACCTATATTTGCGCAAGTTTCATTGTGTGCCGTACTGTTGGGTAGTTGGTAGGGACGGCCATAACTTTGATGTACTTTCTGTATGCTATCCGGCTCATAACAAGTGCCATCCGGTGAGGTCCCGTCATAAAGGGCCCCACATGCACCGGTGATATACATTTTACGGGAAGTAATGTCCTTCCAGATACTTTCGAGATTCTCCATCAAGAGCTTCTCGCCTGTCTCCGCATATACATCGGCAACGCCCGCATACAGATAATTGGCACGGACGGCATGCCCCATTGCCTGCTTCTGGGCACGAAAAGGAATACGGTCCTGATTGTCATCCGTCCCGTTTTCAACCATGCCGCGAATATTTATCAAATTCCGGGAAAGCTCCAGATACCGGGGATTTTTCGTTGCACGATACATTTCCACTACACCCATATAATGAGAAGGGCAAATAGCATTACGTGCCAATTCAGCCGAAGCCGTTTCATAAAAATGGCAAAGGAAATCGGTCGCTTTAACGGCAGCATCAAACAATGTACGTTTTCCGGTAGCACGGTAGTGAACGATTCCCGCCATCATCAGATGTCCCAAATTATATGTCTCGAAATTCAGACGGTTGGCAAAAGCCCCTTTCTCATCTTCATCTCCTACTTTCGTACCGATCACCGCCTGCCGATGCGCCTCCGAATGCGAATCGATTCCCTTGTTCCGTTCTTCGATAATCACCGGAGTATGGATATACCCATCAGCACGTTGTGCTTTCACAATGGTTCCGATCACATGATCCATCAGCTTGTCCAATTCCGGATCTTTATTGACGGCATATATGGCAGCTACCCCTTCCAGCCATTTATACAAATCGCCATCGTGAAAAGGTGGTCCCCAATGCTCACCTTCGCATGTTCCGGCAGCTATCTCAAAATTACGAAAGCCATGACTTACATCCGGATTATTCCATGTATTCCACATACTTTGCAGACTCGTATGGCTAAACACCCCGAAACGTTCTTTCCAAAAACCGTCTGTCCATTTCGTCGCATCGAGAGGGACATTGGTAATACTTGCATATTTACTTTCGCTCATGTCTATCAAACCGGAGCTTTGAGCGAAAGCACCAGTTGTCAGTACGCAAGCACAAAGCAATGTTCCCCTTAAAATCTTCGTATTCATATCTATAAAGTTTAGAAGCCTCTCCCCAACCCTCTCCGTGGGAGAGGGAGTTTAGTTAGTTTTGTAACCAACTAATAAACAAGAGTATTTCCCTGCTCCCTCTCCTGCGGAGAGGGTTGGGGAGAGGCTTTTTATTATTTTTTCTTCATCATCAGATAAACAATAGGGATGATAAATCCGTTCAGGAAAGTCGATGTTAAAAGACCTCCGAGGATTACTTTGGCCATCGGGCTTTGTATTTCGTTACCCGGCAGGTCGCCGCTCAGTGCCAATGGTATCAATGCCAATGCACTGGAAAGTGCCGTCATCAGAATCGGATTCAGACGGTCGAGCGAACCATGAATAACGCTGTCATATACTCCCATTCCCTCTTCCTGTTGCAGATGGTTGTAATGGCTGATGAGTAACATGCCGTTACGGGTGGCAATACCGAAAAGTGAAATAAATCCGATGATGGCCGGTATGCTGACTTCGCCTGTCGTGATGAGCAGGGCGAATACACCGCCGATCAAAGCCAAAGGCAGGTTGATAAGAATTACGGCAGACTCTTTCACACTCCGGAATTCATGATACAACAGCAGGAAGATGACAACGATGCTCATAAAAGAGGTCAGTGCCAATGTGCGGCTTGCAGCCTGTTCGCTTTCAAACTGCCCGCCATATTCGATATGATATCCTTCGGGAAGTTGCACCGAACTGTCTATCTTGTTTTGTATATCGTTTACCACACTGCGCAGGTCACGATCTGCTACGTTGGCAGAGATTACAATTTTACGTTTTACGTTTTCCCGGTTGATCGTATTCGGCCCCATTGCCGATACCACATCGGCTACGTAGCTTAGAGGAACTTTCTTGCCGTCCGATGTATCCACCATCAGATTGCGTATCTTTTCCGCTTCGTCGCGGAAGTTATTTTTCACTTTGATGATCAGGTCGAATGCTTTCCCTTTCTCATAGACTTGTGAAATCACCTCTCCGGCCAATGCTACATTGATATATTCCGAGAATTCGGGCAACGTGATGCCGTATTTGGCAAGCATTTCGCGTTTCGGAGTGATTTTCAGCTGCGGGCGTTCTATCTGTTGCTCCACATTCAGATCGGCAATTCCCGGAATGCCTTCGATGGCGCTTTTAATTTCATTACCTAAAGAAAACATTTTATTCAGATCATCACCGAACAGCTTGATAGCGATGTTAGCTTTTGTTCCGGATAGCATGGCATCGATGCGGTGGCTGATGGGCTGGCCGATTTCGATATTGGCTCCGGTGATGGTACCGAGCTTTTCGCGCACATCGGCCACAAGTTCGCTGCGTGAGCGGTCTTTCAGTTCGAATGGTGCTTCGATCTCCGAAGTATTCACTCCTAAGGCATGTTCGTCGAGCTCGGCGCGTCCTGTTTTCCGGGCCACGGTTTGTATCTCGGGAATACTTAGCAGGAGCATTTCTGCACGGTGCCCCATCTTGTCGCTCTCTTCCAGAGAGATACCCGGAAGTGAGGAGATGTTGATGGTGAACGAACCCTCGTTGAACGGTGGCAGGAAGGAGCGTCCCAATGTAAAGAAGCATCCTAAAGCAATGATGAACAGCGCAATGGTGCTACCCAACGTAATCCGCTTATGATTCAACACCCATACTAATGCCTTCTCATAGACTCCTTTCAGCCAACGTGCAACAAATGCTTCTTTGGGGAGCTTGTCGCTTTTGTTCCGTCCCAACAGATAAGAGCAGAGTACCGGTGTCAGTGTTAATGCCACTACCGTAGAAGCGAATAGTGCCACGATGAAAGCGATACCCAACGGTACCAGCATACGTCCTTCCATACCTGTAAGGAAGAATAGCGGCACGAAACTGACCACGATGATCAGCGTGGAATTCAAGATAGGCATACGCACCTCTTTCGAAGCGTTGAAAACGACATCGAGTACCGATAATTGTTCTTCTTTCGGTTTCATCCGGTTCTCCCGCAACCGTTTGTACACGTTTTCCACGTCTACGATCGCATCGTCCACCAGCGAGCCGATGGCGATTGCCATACCTCCTAAACTCATGGTGTTGATAGTCATCCCCATGTAATGCAGGGTAAGAATGGAGACGATGAGCGAGATGGGGAGTGTTACCAGTGAAATGACGGTAGTACGCACATTGGCCAGAAACAGGAAGAGAACGATAACAACGAAAATACCGCCTTCGAACAGCGACTTTTTCACATTACCGATAGAGCTTTCAATGAAACGACTTTGGCGGAAAATATCCGTAGACACCTTTACATCTGCCGGCAGATTCTTCTGCAAATCTTTTAAGGAAGCTTCTAACTTGTCGGTCAGTTCCAGCGTACTGGTAGCCGGTTGCTTGGTAACGGTCAGTAATACGGCCGGTTTTCCTCGTTCCGAGGCGGTACCTAACTTCGGAGCTTTGGGACCGATAGCTACATCGGCAATATCTTCGAGTAACACAGGCACACCATTGATACTTTTTACTACGGCTTTTCCCAATTGGTCTGCTTTATCCGTAGAGAGCACGCCGCGTACGATGTATTCGTTGCCGTATTCATAAAGCACGCCACCGTTGGCGTTGAGGTTCATATCTCGTGTGGCCGACATGGCTTCCCCCATCGACACACCGTAATGGCGCATCCGTTCCGGATCGAGTTGTATCTGATATTCTTTTAGTTCGCCACCGAGTACGGCTACCTGTGCTACTCCTCCTGTGGACAGCAGACGCGGACGGATGGTCCAGTCGGCAATTGTACGCAGGTCGAGCATGGAGGTAGAATCGGCTGTAAGGCCTATGATCAGCATCTCTCCCAAAATGGAAGATTGCGGGCCGAGTGTCGGCTTGCCGACGTTAGCGGGCAGAGATTCGTTGACTACTGCCAGTTTCTCACTGACAATCTGCCGGGCCAGATAAATATCCGTTCCCCAGTCGAATTCTACCCAAACCACAGAGAACCCATTGGTAGAGGAGGAGCGTACGCGTCGTACTCCCGTTGCACCGTTCACGGATGTTTCTACCGGAAAAGTGACGAGTTGTTCCACTTCCTCAGCCGCCATACCGTTGGCTTCGGTCATGATTACTACCGTCGGTGCGTTGAGATCGGGAAATACGTCCACTTCTGTATGTACGGCGGGCATTGTTACGCCCTACCACTTCTGTGTGTGCGGCGGTATATGTACCGCCTATCAGTAACAGCACCGATGCCACGAGCACCAGGATACGGTTCTGAAGAGAGAAATGTATAATCTTGTTTAACATGAACTTATTTGCTATTTTGACGATTTTCTATTTATTATTTGCCATGCATCGCAGAATCTACTATTTGACAATCCACCATCTCCTATTGCCGGCTGTTCTTATTGCGCAGCCAGATTGTAAACCGTAAATCGTCGATTCGTAAATCTCCTTAGTGTTCATGGCTATGTGCCGGTATCGCATTGCTTGCCGAAGCCAGTTTGACTTGGTAAGCCCCGTCGGTTACTACCGCATCACCGGCTTTTACACCTGTAAGTATCTGTACGCTTTTACCGTTGTCGGCTCCTAAGGTGACTTCCTGTTTTTTGTATCCCTCTTCATCCAATTGAAGGTATACGAAGAATAAGCCCTGTTCCTCTGTCAGTGCGGTACGTGGAAGTGAAATAACGTTCTCCATCCGTGTGGACAGCAGATAGGCCTCTACAAACGAGCCGGGGATAATATCTCCTTTATTGTCAAATTCAAAAGTTACCGGAACATAAAATGAATTGTCTCCGGCAGATTTTCCGAACGAAAGCAGTCTTCCGTTGAGGTCTTTCAGTTCATATACTTTATTATCGTAGGGTGTTTTGAAGTTAGCCGACCCTATGGTGCGCAGATAGGGATAATATTTTTCTGAAACCTCTGCCCGCAGGAAGAGACGGCGGTTTTGTGTAACGCTTACCAATGGTTGTCCGATTGTTACATAATCTCCTTCTTTTACCAGGATATTTTTTACATATCCGCTGATAGGAGAAGAAATAGCTTGTCCGCCTTTGGTATCTCCTTTGGCAAGTGCTTCGTAACTGATACGGGCATTTTCATAATTTTGTTCGGCCTGTGAAAATTCTTTATCGGATACAATCTGGTTTTTAACCAGAGCTTTCATACGTTCGTATTCCTTTTTTGAAATTTCGTAGGCAACGCGGGCGCGCTGTACCGGATCACCGTCAGCTATATTGCTGGAAGAGATAGTGAGCAATGTAGCACCTTTGTTCGTGCTCATTCCTTCGGTTACTTTCCCATGAAAGCTGATCACACCCGCCACAGTGGCTACGGCTACGCTTTCATCTCCCTGTGCGGCAAGTATTTGTCCACTGGTTTTTATCACTTGTTCAAAAGTTCCCGGTTCAATCACACTGACTTTTACACCGGCTGCATCCGCTTTTGCTTTGGGCAGGATGATTTCGTCGCTATGTCCGGAACTTGCCTCTTCACCATGGTCATGGTCTTGGCATTCTTCTTTTGTGTTGTGGATTTCCTGTTCGTGATCGTGTCCTTCGTGTTCGTGGTCATGGGCTTCTGTACCATGATTATGGCCTTCATGGTTATGACCCGCTTTGTTGTTGCAGGAGCCTAAGATAAACAATCCCAGTACTCCCATAAAGATAAGTTTCTTCATGATGATATAAATACATTCTTAATGATTTTCTTTTGTAAATTCGTCACAATTCACCCTGCAAAAGTAGAGACTTGCAGGTGCAACTGATTTGCAAACAACGTAATAACTACATTGTCTAATCAGGCGAATACATACGGAGGGGCGCGAAGCGCAAAGGCACGGGTAATGTTCGTGCCGTGTAGAGACTCTCGGTAGACATACTCATTGGTGAGTTGCCTTTCCTGAGGCCGGAGTAGGTTTTCAATGATGAAATCGGTGAAAAGAATGGCAATAAATACATGCTGCGGGCCTAAGTCGGTTTGTACATTAGGTACGGGGGATGAAAAACGTGCCAAGCATTCATTGCTGCAACAAGAGTCATTCTCGTGATGATGATTGTGTGCAGGACACTGGGCTTCGGGCGTAACATCATGTTTCATGCAAATCATGCCATCGGCATGATGATGATGGGGAATAACAGGTACTGCCAGCATAATCATGCTGATAACGAGTAAAAAATAGAGTATGTACCTTTTATTCTTCAATTGTAATTCTTTATTGCGGGGCAAATATACGGCTTACTTGGCCTATTAACAAATTGTAGTACTTAAAATATTGAAAAACAGCTCCCGGTATTGTTCCCCGGAGCTGGAAATCTTCCTCTTCGGGGTTGGGAATGTTGCTCTCCGAGGCCGGGAATGTTGTTCTTCGGAGCCGGGAGGAGCGTTTATCGGTACCGTAGACAAAAGGACTCCGATACCGATTGTTGTCTAAATCTATTTTATTGTATCAGTTGTGTATAGATCCTATTTTTCCAGTTCCTGTAACGAGTCCATTTTCTTTTTCTCCAGGAATTCGTAGATGCCGCACAAATGTTCTTTCACCTTCTTGTTTCCGAATTCGTAAACTTTGGTAACCAGGCCGTCCAAGAAGTCACGGTCGTGGGATACCACAATCAATGTGCCGTCGAAATCGATCAGGGCCTGTTTCAGAATATCTTTTGTTTTAAGATCGAGGTGATTGGTAGGCTCATCCAGAATAAGGAGGTTTACCGGTTCAAGCAGCAGCTTGATCATTGCCAGACGGGTACGTTCCCCTCCCGATAATACTTTTACTTTCTTCATCGATTCTTCCGGCCCGCCAAACATGAAAGCTCCCAATAAGTCGCGTATCTTGTTACGTATTTCCCCTTTTGCCACATCGTCGATTGTTTGAAAAACCGTCAGGTTTTCATCTAACAGAGATGCCTGGTTTTGGGCGAAATAGCCGATCTGTACATTATGTCCTAAGGTTAATGTACCTTCATGGTCTATCTCATTCATGATGCATTTCACCAAAGTAGATTTACCTTCGCCGTTTTTACCGACAAAAGCTACTTTGTCTCCCCGTTCGATGGTGAGGGAAGCATTTTTGAATACTACTTTGTCACCATAGGTTTTGCCTACATTATCCATAATGACCGGATAATTACCCGATCGGGGAGAAGGTGGGAATTTCAACCGCAATGCGGAGGTATCTTCTTCGTCTACTTCCAACAGTACCAGTTTCTCCAGCATTTTCACACGGCTTTGTACTTGTAGTGTTTTGGAGTAGGTACCTTTGAAACGTTCAATAAACTCTTTGGTCTCTGCAATGAATTTCTGTTGTTCGTCATATGCTTTCTGTTGCTGTATGCGGCGCTCCTGGCGCAGTTGCAGGTATTGTGAGTAATTCACCTTATAGTCATAGATACGCCCCATAGTCACCTCGATGGTACGGGTGGTGATATTATCAACAAATTTACGGTCGTGACTGATAACGATTACCGCTTTACCGTTATTGATAAGGAAATCTTCCAACCATTGGATAGATTCTATGTCCAAGTGATTGGTTGGCTCGTCCAGCAACAAGACATCCGGTTTTTGTAGCAATAGTTTGGCTAATTCGATACGCATACGCCAGCCACCACTGAAATCACTGGTTTGGCGATTGAAGTCTTCGCGCATAAAGCCAAGTCCTAACAAGGCTTTTTCCACGTCTTCTTCATAGTTGGTCGAATCGATCGAATAAAATTTCTCGCTTAGTGACGAGACTTTTTCGATAAGTTCCATATAACTGTCGCTTTCATAGTCTGTGCGGGTTTCCAACTCTTTGTTCAGCCGTTCTATCTCGGCCTCCATTTCATGCAGATGGGCAAATGCCTGAGCTGTCTCTTCAAATACGGTGCGTCCGTCTTCTGTCATCAGGTGTTGGGGGAGATAGGCAATAACGCACTCTTTGGGTGCGGCTATTTTTCCACGGGTAGGTTGACGGACTCCCGCCAATATTTTGAGTAATGTACTTTTACCCGCTCCGTTTTTCCCCATCAGGGCGATGCGATCCTTTTCGTTAATTACAAAAGAAATATCACTAAATAAGGTGGTTCCGCCGAATTCTACGGCAAGTCCGTCTACTGAAATCATATATGTTCGTTAAAATGAGGTGCAAAGATAATCATTTATATTATTTTTTTTCATAACTTGCGCGCTGAAAGGTTTAGATATGCACGTAAACGCGCGAATATAACAATCATTATAATGGAAAACGAATCAACAACTGAATTTCGTCCGCTCATTCTTGTTGCGGAAGATGATGACAGTAATTTCAAATTGATTAAGGCTATCATAGGAAAGAAATGTGATATCTTATGGGCCAAGAACGGAGAAGAAATAGTGAATCTTTTTCGTGAGAACCGTGATAGGGCGGCAGCCATCCTTATGGATATTAAAATGCCGGTTATGACGGGATTGGATGCAACAGTGATTATCCGTAAAGAGAATCAGAATATACCTATTATCATGCAGACTGCTTATGCTTTTAGCACAGATAAGGAGAATGCAATGAAGTGTGGGGCGACAGAGGTGTTGGTTAAACCGATTACTCTGAGCATTTTGAGAAATTGCCTTACTAATTATTTTCCACAATTGAAGTGGTAAAGTTGTGATAGGAAAATGACAGTGGGTTAAGACGGGTCACAAACTATTATAAACTTACGAGCTGCCAAAGTATTATATAAAAAACTTACGAGCACCCAAAGAATTACTTTAAGATACTTTGGCAGCTCGTAAGTTTTTATTTATACAGATTGATTACTGTTATACATCTGTTTCCAACTGAAACTTACGACTTACTTTCATCAGATTGATGGTATAGGTTACAACGTTTTGTGCTTCCTGCACCATTGTGAGATATACCATGCTCACTCTTACGCTGCCTGTCTGGCTCTGAATACGTTGCAGTTCTTCGCGTTTCAAATGTGAAAGTTGGGCATTGAGGTCGTTTGCACGGCGTATATCCTCTTCAAAGTGAGTATAATCGTTATTTTCCAGTTTTTTCCGGCATTGTTGTATTAAATAAGTTATATCTTCGGCTACATCTCCGAATTCTCCTTTTTGGATGGCATCCAACGGATTGAAATTATTGTCGATATGCTCCAAACAGGGTTCGCACAGACGGGCTATGCTATATACCAGTTCACTGGCGAAGTCATTTCCCTGATAGTAGTAGAGTCCTTTTTCGAGTACGGTATTGTTATCCAGTTTACACATTGCTACGGTTCCCGTCCGTTTCATCTGTTTGATCAGTTGCTTTTCGAATTTGGTAGAACCCATAGCGCGGCGTAATCCACGTAGATTTTCGTGTAGGAAAGAGGTTACGGTCAGTTCGAAATTATTTTCAGCGTATTCCAAAACTTTGCTTAACTCTTCGCGGGTATGTTGCCGCATTAACTGCAATGCTTCATTGCTGTCTGTAGTTTTCATCAGTTGTTTTAAAGTCTCGTTGCCTTTCTCCTTTTCCTTTTTCTTTTTGTAAATGATCTGGCTGCGGATAAGTGAAAATGCTGCCAATCCGATAAGGGCGATGATTGATATTGTACCGCCGAAATGGATGATCATTGCGACAAAGAAACATATGGTGAAAGCTGCACCGGCAGTAAGGAACCAACCGCCGATAACACTTAATACACCGGTGATACGGTAAACGGCAGAGTCACGTCCCCAGGCACGGTCGGCCAATGAGCTACCCATTGCTACCATGAAAGTAACGTATGTGGTAGAGAGTGGCAGTTTTAATGAAGTTCCCAATGCGATAAGCAATCCGGCTAAAACCAAATTGACCGATGCCCGTACAAGGTCGAAAGCAGCGCCATCGGCTATGATTGCTTCATCTTTTCGGAAACGGGTATTGATCCATTTCTTTGCGTTTTCCGGAACAATTCCGGTTACACCGTTTGCTATATTCATACTAATACGTACCAGTGTGCGTGCGATTGGCGTACTTCCGAAACTCTCTTCACCTTCGTCCTGACGGGAAAGGTCGACTGAGGTTTTAATTACATTGTGGGCCTTTTTCGAAGTACAAAGTGCGTACACCATGATAATGCCGGCCCCTATCAGAAAATACCAGGGAGTTTTGGCTGGGCCAAGCAATGAAGTCATGAGGAAACCGTCCGGACCGGCTGTAGTGCCATTAGTTGTGTAATCGATGAAAGAGGAATATCCGGCGAGGGGAACACCAATGAAATTGACAAGGTCATTTCCGGCAAAAGCCAGTGCTAAAGCAAAGGTTCCTAATAGTACGATTACTTTGAACACATTTACTTTCAGCCAGTGGAGTATTTGCATTAATAAAGTGAAGAACACGAAAAAGCATCCTATCAGCATCATCGTATTGTCTTGTATCCATTGCTTGTTTTCGGATGTCATGAATGAACTGTCTTTCAGTCCTTTAATGAGCATGAAGTAAATAATGGCCGTAGCAGCGATGCCGCCGAACAGTCCGATGCTATACTTCATCTTTTTCTTATAATTAAAGGTAAATACAATACGTGCAATCCATTGCACCAGCATACCGAAGAAGAAGGCTATGGCAACGGAGACAAAGATGGCCATGATAACAGAAAGCGCTTTGTCTGTGTTGATAAGGTCGCCTAATCCCAATGTGTCACTGTTGTGTACCTTGATAAGTGCTAAGGCAAATGTTCCTCCCAATAATTCGAACACCATTGAAACGGTGGTAGAGGTAGGCATACCCATTGAGTTAAAAACATCGAGCAGTACAACGTCCGTCAGCATTACGGCAAGCAATATACACATGATTTCGGCAAAGTAGAAATGCTCCGGTTGGTAAATACCGTGCCGTGCGATGTCCATCATGCCATTGGATAGCGAAGCGCCGATGAACACACCGATACCGGCAATAAATAGTACTGTCTTGAAAGAAGCCGCTTTCGCTCCGATAGCGGAATTTAAAAAGTTAACGGCATCGTTACTTACTCCGACCATGAGGTCGAATACTGCGAGCACAAATAAGAAGATAACGATACAAAGGTAAATTGTCTCCATAAAAATGTATTCTGTTTCTGGCTGCAAAGGACGGTTTTTCGTATTGCAGTGAAATGTCATACATGTTACAAAGATATTTCATTTTTCTTCTTTAAGTAGTTATAGAAAGTATATTGTGCACGGATTCCTTCCCCTCTTGTTTTTCCTTTGAATACGTTCTGAAGCCGGTCATCTACAAAACAGGCTTTTCGGTTGTCGGAAAGTTGTATGTTGAGCATATCGATCATTTCTTCGCGTAGGTCCGGGTCTAATATGGGCACGACCGCTTCGATCCTCCGGTAGAGGTTGCGGCGCATCCAGTCCGGTGAACCGGAATACACCTTCGGGTTACCGCCATTACCGAAATACCATACACGGGCGTGTTCTAAGAATGTATCTACAATACGGGTGACACGGATATTACGACTGTATGTCTGTCCCGGAATCAGGCAACAGATACCTCTGACAATCAGATCTATTTGCACTCCCCGTTGAGAAGCTTCATACAAGCGGTCTATCATGGAAGGATCTTGCAAACCATTCATTTTTAGTATGATCCTTCCTCCTTTTCCTTTTTCTGCCAGTTCTATTTCATGGTCGATAAGACGATTTAGTTCGGGTATCAGGTTGAAACGGGCAACGAGCAGAGTACTGAATTTTGAGTTCTCTTTTCCTTGCAATGTTTGAAAAAGGGTATGCAGGTCTTTGGTTATTTTGGGGTTACAGGTAAACAGGCCACAGTCTGCATAAAGGGTAGCCGTCTTTTCGTTGAAATTACCGGTACCGATATAGGCATAGTCACAAATTTTGTTATCTTCATTTATACTTTTTCTACGGACGAGTGCTACTTTGGCATGTACTTTTAATCCCGGTAGGCTGTAGATAATTTTAATTCCGGCAGATTTCATCATCTCTGCTGTGGCAAGATTATTCTCTTCATCGAAGCGGGCTTTGAGTTCTACGAATACGGTTACCTTTTTTCCGTTTTGTGCGGCGGCTATCAGCGTATTGATAACGGCGGAGTTTTCCGCCACTCTATATTGGGTTACCATGATTTCCCGTGTTTGCGGATCATGTACGGCTTCATATAAAAAATGTATGAAATGTTCGAACGAATGATAAGGATAGTATAACAGCAGATCCTTTTTCTGTACATAATTGAATATGGATTCCTTTTCGTCCAGGCAATTCAATTTCATGGGTTTGGGCTTTTCCAACGGCTTCAATCCTTTGTTAGGATTGGGCAGGTGCCGGAGGTCTTCAAGGTTCAGGTGTTTGTCGCCCGGAACGAGTTCTTCCCGGTTTATCTGGAAGGCATCTACCAGAAAATCCAGAAAATCAGATGGCATGGCGCGGTCATATACGAAACGGCAGACAGCTCCTATCTTACGTTTTTTTACTTTTTTCTTTAACTGCTCTACAAGATCGGCGCTGCTGGCAGAATCGTCTATCAGTATATCGGCATCTCTGGATATCTTGATACAGTAACTGCAATCCACATCATATCCGGGAAAGATAAGACTAATATTAGCTTTGATGATATCTTCAATAAACATCAGGTAATAGTTATCTTCATATTTGGGCAGTTCGATAAAACGTGGTACCTTACTGTAAGGTAATTTCATTACGAAATATTGCACATGATCCGGATTCGATTTTTCCGTATTGCGCATAAAGAGACGTACAGCCAGATAAAGTCTGTTATCACGCAGAAATGATACTACCCGATCCTTATATACCGGTACAGGCTGCAAAAATGGAAAGATTTCCTCACGAAAGAAGTTTTTGATAAAATCCCGATGAAACGGCTCTACATTCCGGCTCTGATAAAATATGATATGATTTTTGCGTAAGGCAGGTATTATTTTATGTTCGTAAATTCGGATACGATCTTCCAGTTGTCGGTTCACTTCCCGGTTAATATTTTCTACCAGCTCGTTGGCCGACTGCACAGATTCTTCATCACTTAGAGTTACTCCGGAAGCCACGGCTTTGTGATCGGCGACCCGTATTTTATAGAATTCTTCCAGGTTGGAAGAGTAGATAGAGATGAAATTTATACGTTCATATAATGGGAGCCGGTCATCATTTGCTTCCAACAATACACGATAATTGAATGACAGCCAGCTTATGTCTCGCTTAAAATAATGATATTTGCTTTCCATTGCGTTAAGATTTTCCCAAATATAAGTACCTTTGTGCATATAAACAAAGAAACTATGATGAAAGTTGGATTATTATCGGATACACATGGTTGGTGGGATGAGAAATATTTGGAATATTTTGAGTCTTGTGACGAAATATGGCATGCAGGAGATATCGGCTCGGTAGAAGTAGCGGAGAAACTGGCTGCTTTCCGTCCTTTTCGTGCAGTCTATGGTAATATTGACGGACAGGAGATCCGCCGTATGTTTCCACAGGTAAACCGTTTCACAGTAGAGGGTACGGAAGTGTTGATAAAGCATATCGGGGGCTATCCCGGAAAATATGATCCTTCAATAATCGGTAGTCTGATGGCCCGTCCGCCTAAGTTGTTTATCAGTGGACATTCGCACATTTTGAAAGTGAAGTATGATAAAACATTGGATATGCTGCATATTAATCCCGGAGCAGCAGGCAGGTCCGGTTTCCATAAGGTGCGTACGTTGGTACGTTTTGTGATTGATAATGGTACGTTTAAAGATTTGGAGGTGGTGGAATTGGCAGGATAGGTATCTACGCCGACTGGAAACGGTGATTACCGGTTTGCGTATCATCAAAGCTTTGAATATTTGTTTGATAGGACTCATGTATTGAATGGTGTCTCCTTGAAGGGTACAATCTTTTATTTGATGTTCGGTCAATCGGGAGGGATAATCCGCAAAACAGGAGGTTACGTCTGCTCCTTTGGGAAAGTCATTGTTCAGAGGTTCTTTTGTATATATTGATTTTGACGATGCCGTCTTTCAGCTTGTAAGTGTTGTTAGTAATGTCCTGTTTTGGTTAGGTTCCGGCATTCGAAAGCAACCGGATTTCCAGTAGATAAGCCTCTTTCTTGATTTTTTGTTCTATCGGAACTTGTGGCTCTGCTCCTGCATTATCCCAGGAATATACTTCTACTCCTGTTAAGGTACATGGAACGTAAGTCTCCTCGTAGTCGTAATTCTCGCAGGTCGTGGATGTTGTAATCAGAAAGATTAAGAGAAAAAAAGTAGTAGAGGGTGTTTTTTCATATGCTTGTAGATTTTCGATATAGTCACAAATATAGAGCTTTCGTATTTATAAATGTACTAAAAAACAGAATATTGCATATACAGTTGTCTTTTTATTTTGTCATTTCAAAATTCTTTCCGTTCTTTGCGTAGTCTAATTAAGGTATAAGCTACGAATTTCATGCTATTTGATGATATCGATATTCGTATTTTATAGTTTATGATTCGTAAATTGTAACTGTCTCATTATGAAAGGGATTATTCTTGCTGGCGGAAGTGCTACACGTCTTTATCCGCTATCGAAAGCCATATCAAAGCAGATCATGCCGGTATATGACAAGCCGATGATTTACTATCCGCTTTCCACGCTAATGCTGGCCGGCATACGTGAAGTGCTTATCATTTCTACTCCCCGTGATTTGCCGATGTTTCGTGATCTTTTGGGAACGGGAGAAGAATTGGGGATGATTTTCCAATATAAGATACAGGAACGGCCGAATGGATTGGCGCAGGCTTTTGTATTGGGGGCTGATTTTCTGAATGGTGAACCGGGATGTTTGATTCTGGGTGATAATATGTTTTACGGGCAAGGATTTTCGGCTATGCTTCGCCGGGCAGCTACATTGCAGAAGGGTGCTTGTATCTTTGGATATTATGTGAAAGATCCACGGGCGTATGGTGTAGTTGAGTTTGATACTAAGGGGAAAGTCATTTCTCTTGAGGAAAAACCTGCCATGCCTAAGAGTAATTATGCTGTTCCGGGGCTTTATTTTTATGATGCTGATGTAACTAAGAAGGCGGCTTCACTAAAACCATCTGCCCGTGGTGAGTATGAAATTACAGATTTGAATAAATTGTATCTTGACGAAGGCACATTGCAAGTCGAACTTTTTGGCCGTGGGTTTGCCTGGTTGGATACCGGTAATTGTGATAGTTTGCTTGAAGCTTCCAATTTTGTGGCTACCATTCAGAACAGACAGGGCTTTTATGTCAGTTGCATCGAAGAGATAGCTTGGCGTAATGGTTGGATAACGACTGCCCAGTTACGAATTTTGGGTGAACAACTCGGTAAAACGGAATATGGCAAGTATCTTTTGGATTTAGCGAAATAATAAATCGACATAACAGAAATAATTATGAAAACTTATCTTGTAACCGGTGCTGCCGGATTTATCGGTGCTAATTATTTGAAGTACATTTTAGCAAAACATGATGATATTCGTGTGGTAGTGCTTGATTCACTGACTTATGCCGGAAATTTGGGAACGATCGCCGGTGACATTGACAACGAGCGTTGCTTCTTTGTGAAAGGAGATATTTGTGACCGCGATCTGGCTGATCGCCTTTTTGCGGAGTATAAGTTCGACTATGTAGTGAATTTTGCTGCCGAGAGCCATGTTGACCGTAGTATAGAAAATCCTCAGTTATTTCTTATTACTAATATATTAGGTACGCAAAATTTGTTGGATGCGGCACGGCGTGCTTGGGTGATGGGAAAAGACGAACATGGTTATCCGACCTGGCGTAAAGGAGTACGTTATCATCAGGTATCTACCGATGAGGTGTATGGCTCGTTGGGTGCTGAAGGGTATTTCCACGAAACGACCCCGCTTTGTCCGCATAGTCCGTACAGCGCTTCGAAAACAAGTGCGGATATGGTAGTAATGGCCTATCATGATACTTATAAAATGCCGGTTACTATCACTCGTTGTTCTAATAATTACGGTCCATACCATTTCCCGGAAAAATTGATTCCATTAATTATAAAGAATATTCTTGAAGGTAAGAAACTTCCTGTTTACGGAGATGGTAGCAACGTGCGTGACTGGTTGTATGTGGAAGATCATTGTAAAGCGATTGATCTGGTAGTACGCCAAGGAGTAGAAGGTGAAGTGTATAATGTGGGTGGACACAATGAGAAAACGAACCTCGAAATTGTAAAATTGACTATTGCGACTATTCATAGGTTGTTGGAGGAGAATCCGGGATATCGTAAGGTGTTGAAAAAGCAGGAAAAAGGTGCGGATGGCGAAATTGCTATCGACTGGATTAATGAAAGTCTGATTTCTTTTGTAAAGGACCGTTTAGGACATGACCAGCGTTATGCTATTGATCCTACTAAGATAACCGATGCACTTGGTTGGTATCCTGAGACAAAATTTGAAGTAGGGATTGTGAAAACAATTGAGTGGTATCTGAATAATCAGAGCTGGGTAGAAGAAGTTACCAGTGGCGATTATCAGAAGTATTATGAAAGAATGTACAAATAAAGGGGGAAAAAAGAAGAAAGGAGAATGGAGAGGGGAGAAGTGCTATGCAGCGTAATAGCGCAGTCTCTCTCCATTCTTCCTTTTTCCTTCCCTTCTTTCTTTTCTTTATTTCAGGATGAGCGAGAGTGAAAGAAATATTCCCATGAACAGCATATTACGAGAGGTTTCTCCTAATATGCTGTTTAATTTTTTGCCACTGTGTATTTTTACCATTTTGTTCCAGGTGGAAAGGTGTAGAAGGAAATAAGCAATTGCTGTTATTATACCTGGAATGCTGTTTCCGGTGAGATATAAGCTCAATAGTGCAGCGATTATCCCTAATGCCAAATATAAATATCGGCCGAAAGGTTCTCCGAAGCGTACTATGATTGTACGTTTTCCGCTTTGGGCATCTGCTTCCCGGTCGCGATAGTTATTGATAACTAATAATGTGTCTACTATTAGTCCGCAAACCAGTGAAGCTACTGTGACATCCGGTGTCCAGTTCAGCGTTTGTACATAGTAAGTGCCGCCTACAGGTACAAATCCGAAAAAGATAATCACCAGTGCATCCCCCCACCCATTGTACGAGAGAGGGTAGGGCCCTGTGGTGTAGAAGAATGCGAAGATGACACACAATAATCCGACGAGAATTAGCTGCCAACCGGCGTAGAACAATAAAATGCTCCCGATAAGGCATGCCGGGATAATGGTGAATATAATTCCTAATTTCATGGCACCGGGTGAAATCCATCCTTGTGCACAAGCACGTTCCGGTCCTAAACGGTCTTCGCGGTCTGTTCCTTTTAGACAATCGAATAGGTCATTGATGAAATTGGCTGCGATTTGCATCAGTCCGGCAAAAAGGAAACAAACCAGTGCAGGCAACCATTGAAATTGTCCGTCGGCATAGGCAAGGGCTGCACCTATCAGTACCGGGGTAGCTGCTCCTGCCAGAGTTTTAGGGCGTGCGGCAAGTAACCATGCACGCCAAGAATTTCGCTTTATTTCTTTCATGTTGCAAAGGTACGGAATTTTGGAGTATCTTTGCACCTCTCAAATTGAATAAAACAATATGCGGATGCACCGATATGCATGTGCGAATCGGTGTGTGTTATTCCACCGGGAGGTAATTGATACATTGTCATATTAACACATTAATGCATTGGCACATTGTCATATTGACACATTGATTTATTATTAATTATATGAAGAAGTTAGCATATTTCCTGATTCTACTCTCTTTCCTGTTTTCTTCCTGTAAGTCGAAGAAAACTTTGGTTGTCTCTCCGGCTTATCCTGTGTTGGCTGTCGATTCGCTTCGTCCGGACACGGGCGGTTTTATTTCCGGTTTGTTTGCTCCCGACCATTCGCAACTCAAGGAACTGCAGCGCACACAAAAACAGAAAAAAAAGCAACAGGTCAAGTCTGCTTCACATAATTCTCCCGTTCCTGCCGGAGTAGCTCCGGGCACTTTGATTACTCATTCGAATATCAGCGTATCTTCTGTCTATAAAGGTATCGACCGTGTAGTGAAATATGATTTTACCCATCGAGATGTACCTGAGGCTTTTGATGGCTTCCGTATTGCTTTTATTTCCGATCTTCACTATAAAAGCCTTTTTAAAGAGAAAGATTTGGATGGCCTTGTCCGGCTTCTCATAGCTCAGCAAGCCGATGTATTGCTCATGGGAGGTGACTATCAGGAAGGTTGTGAATATGTGCCCGAATTATTTGCAGCTTTGGCCAAAGTGAAAACTCCGATGGGAACGTATGGAGTAATGGGCAATAATGATTATGAGCGTTGTCATGAAGATATTATCCGTGAAATGAAACGTTATGGTATGCATGTGCTTGAACATAAAGTAGATACTTTGCGGAAAAATGGACAGCAGATACTGATTGCCGGTGTGCGCAATCCTTTCGACTTGAAACAGAACGGTAAGTGTCCGACGCTTGGGCTTGCTCCTGAAGATTTTGTGATTCTGCTTGTTCATACTCCCGATTACATAGAGGATGTCTCTGTGGCAAATACAGATCTTGCCTTAGCCGGACATACTCATGGCGGGCAGGTACGTATTTTTGGTTATGCTCCTATTATACCTTCACATTATGGAAGTCGTTTCCTCACGGGATTGAAGTATAATACAGCAAAAATCCCGATGATTGTAACCAATGGCATCGGGACTTCTAATAAAAATATCCGTATCGGCGCTCCGTCCGAAATAGTGATAATTACTTTATACCGGTTGAAACAATAAATAATCCGATTGTGCTATCTTTTCATGAATTTTACGTTTTCTGTACCTTTTGTTCCAATTATTTTCAAGATGTATAATCCGGCTGGTAGATCAGCGATAGATACGGTCTCGGTATCATTCTTTGTTTTTGTATTCACAATAACGTTACCATTTATGTTGCAGATAGCATAACTATTCATACCTTCCATACGGAATTCTACCTCTCCATCTTTGTTGAAAACGTAAGTTAGTTTTCCGTTTTTACTCTGAGTGGTTTTCATTCCGGTAGAAACATCCAAGAATTCACTTGAAACATATTTCTCCATGGGGAGATACTGGCTGGCTCCCGGTTCGTAAAACCACATATAAACAACTCTGGAGACAATTTCACCGTATTCGTTATAAGTATATTCTGTCATTTCTCCATCTGTTTGTTCCCATCCCGGATCAGGTGTTACTGGACTTGCTGTAAAAGTTGCTACCGGTTCTTCCTCTTCCATAGGGAAGAATCCTGCACTTATGATCTGGTTTCCTTTATCATCGTATTTCCAGATCAAATACTGTTGTTCTACTATTTCATCGTTTGTAAATACTCCATCCCCATTAGCGTCTACTTTATAAATAAGTTCTTCGCGTTGGTCTCCATTTTCATTTAATATTTTATAAGTATGTACATTTGAAACATATTCTTCTTCTGAATCGCTATTTGTTTGAGTTACATTAATGGTACACTCAAAATCCTCTTTACCTGTGAAAACGGTTTTGTATGTACCTACTTCTTTTCCTCCTTTAAATACTTTTGCTTCTTTTATCCGATTATTGCCTGTTACAAATTGCTCATTTGTTTCTATAATTTGTCCGTTGGTATTTTCCCATACAATATTATCGTATTTTATACCTTCTTGCATGCCATCACCATAATCATTGGTAGAATTAATCCATGTTTTTGCCTTACCGGTGACTTCATCGTAAATTATATCCGTACGTTCGCGATCTATGTATGATTCTCCATCATAATTGAGTAATTTCACTAAAATCTGGGTGATGTTATTATTACTGTCTCTTGTTATCAGTTTTTTATGTTCGTAGTTTTTTACCCATTCATTCTTTACTTCATCCCAATTATAGGTAGCTCTGCGCGTAACAAAGTCCGTCACTATATTGTCATAATCGAATTCTGTTTTTTGATGATTGACGAGTATCCCATCGGTTTCATGTTGTTCTATACGCTCGATAACCTTTTGATTATCATTGTATTTTATAAATGTTCTGCTTCGTTTTTCCCCTTCTTCTGCTTCTACTGATTCTTGTTCGAAGACAGTTACATTTCCATATTTATCATAAGTATATTGAATGATATTATCTTCATACCATGTAATTTCGTCACTTTCGTCTTCCGGATCACATGCGAAGCAAACTTCTGTTTTAGGCCTCCAAATGCTATTATCATTATTTCTTGTCGTTTTGTTTACCGGTTTCATGAATTGGCTTATCTTTTTTTCCGGAGCTTTTGCTGTCTTTTCATTGGGACGGGTATAAATTTGGTCCGTTTGAGCATAACTGAGCCCCGAATATAAAAGACCACTAATAAGTAAAAGAGTAAAGTTTTTCATACGCTTTGTTTTTTAAAATGAAAATTTCATGTTGTTATATTTGTTATTTGCGCAAAGGAAACAAAAAAACATTTAATAATATCAATTACCGTGTCATATTTTCATATATTTGCAAAAAAAATTAATAAATCATGAATTTATGAGAAAGTATTACGCTTTTCTGTTATTTCTATCTTTCTTTTTTCAAAATCTGTGTGCCAAACAAATTACACTTGAGGAAGCGTTCGGTTTAGCGAATCGTTTCTTTGCTTCTGTGACTTCTGATCGTGGAAGTAACACACGTACAACCTCGTCTGTGTTGACTTTGGCTTATACATCTGTTATACCTGCTGATAGTAAGGATACGCGTGCTGTTTCAAGTTTGGGATTGCCGACTTACTATGTATTCAATGCCGATAATAACAGAGGTTTTGTGATTGTAGCTGCTGATGATCGTGCCCGTTCAATATTGGCTTATTCATTGACTGGTTCTTTTGGTTTGGAAAATCAACCTTTGCAGGTACGGCAATGGCTTAGTGGTTATGATATAGAGATTGCACGTCTGTCGGAAGTTCCGTCTGTTCCGGAAATTGCTGGTATGGTAAGTCCTTATGCTGGTGATATAACTACACGCACTATGACTACGTCAGTTGTAGAGCCTTTGTTGGGTGATATTGTTTGGAATCAAGATGCACCCTTTAATAACGAATGTCCTTTTGATAAAAATTACAGTATGACTGCTCCTGTCGGTTGTGTAGCTACGGCAGCAGCTCAGATCATGAAATATTATAATTATCCTTTAAAAGGTAAAGGAACCAAAACTTATACTTGTAAGATTTTGAATAAACGGTTAAGCGTCGACTTTAGCAATACTACTTATGATTGGGTCAATATGTTGAGTGATTATAATGGAAAATATAGTGAGGCGCAAGCAAAAGCTGCCGCTATATTGTCTTATCATGTGGGGGTATCTTGTAATATGGATTATAGTGTTGAAGGTAGTGGTGCAACGGCCAAGGATATTGCTACCGGTCTTAAAAATTATTTTTCATATGATAATAATTTGGAATATATAGAACGTACTCATTTTAACGAGAGTGACTGGTCGGATTTTCTGAAGGCTGAGTTAAATGAGAAACGTCCTATCCTTTATTTTGGTGAAGGCCCCAGCGGAGGGCACGCATTTGTGTGTGATGGTTATGATGTCAATGGTTTCTTTCATTTTAATTGGGGGTGGGGAGGCATTAGCAACGGATATTATCAGATTTCGGCACTTGAACCGCAAGATTTGGGTATTGGTAGCGGAATGGGAGCTTATAACCACTATCAGGCCATATTGATCGGTATTCAGCCGCCGAATGAATCTTCTACCCATCTGGCACGTGTACAGTTGAACGGAACTTTTAATATGCAGGAGACTGAAACAGCTCGGGAAGGAACCAATAAAGCAACCATCGGCTTTTTTAACTATGGTTTGCAGAGCTTTACCGGTGAGGTGATTTTAGGACTTTATAAAGATGAAACGTTATTGACAGTTTTGAGTAGTACTGCCGTAACTAAACTTAGTCCTTTGGGAGGTGGAACAAAAGGGTTCACTTTCGACGAGTTTTCTATTCCATCTTCAATAGAGAATGGTACCTATCGGTTGTTGGTAGCACAAAAAGAAAATGGTGTTTCGAACTATACTATTATGCTTACGCCAGTCAACTATCCGAATTATCATATTGTGGAAGTGACAGACAATAAGGTGAGCTACGTAAAACCGGAGTTTGAACCCCTGTTGAGTATGGTGAAAAAGCCGGAAATAATAAGTACGAAATTATGTAAGGGTAGGAAAGCCACTTTCCGGGTGACCGTGAAAAATGACGGTGAAGAGTTCTATTCTTATATGGGTATTTTATTGCAAAAGAAGAGTCTTGACGAGGAGAAAGAACGTCAATATGTAGGTATGTTCCCTACGCGTATTCCAAAGGGAGCTACCCGTACATTTGAGTATAGCACCGATGCTATTGAAGTAAGTCCTGGTGACTATGACGTCGTGGTTGTTTGCGATGTTGATAATGCATGGAGTAATAGATGGTGGGATGCCATCGGACCTAATGAATTTAAGGTAACTGATGCTACGATATTGGATGAACCAGCCGATCCGGTTTATAAATTATGGAGCTCGGTAACGGCGGTTGCTCAGGATGGTTCTAACAATATTTATCCTAATAGTAATATTGTTGTTACTTCTAAGATAAAAAATAGTGGTGGATATGGCGATGGCTCATTCGCTTTGATCTTTTTTACTGACCAGAATCAGGTTGTAGGCAACTCCAATGTTGTAGAATTGTCTTTGGAAAAGAATGAAACAAAGGAAATACAAATCGTTCATAGATTAACTTATCCAGTAGGTCAATATGGTGTTTTACTGGCTTCTGTAGATGGGCAGTATGCAGATGCGTTATTACCGGAGTTTCTGAATCGGACGACATTCAGAATAATTCAGGATACAGGAATTGAAGAAACTGTAGTTGAAACGTCTGTTCTTTCTTGTTATGAGGATCAGGATATATTGTGCCTTGAGGCCGATTGTGAAATAGAAACTGTAAAAATGATAGATATATCGGGTAGAGTAGTACGTTCCGTTTCTGTCACCGGTGATAAGACTGAAATTCAGATAGGTGACTTACCTTCCGGACTTTATATGATTCAAGCCGGGACGACACAAGGAATACGGCATTGCAAGTGGATGAAGAAATGATATAAAAAAGGTCGCTTTAAGTGGCTTTTGCATCACATTTGAAGGGTATTGGAAGTTAAGGTCAGCTTCTGATACCCTTTTACTTATTGGAAAATAGAACGATATTAAGTTCTTGTTTGAATTTTCCTTTCAAAATAATATTGATCAGAATTTGAACAGACTCTGAACAGAACAGAGAATTTTAGTGAATGGTGTTTCCCGTTCTTGGTATAGAACTGATTTATTTTTGTTTTTGCCGGTGAAGTTCTTCGTAAACTGCCGGATGAAGGAAATAACGTACATCTTTTCCTTCCGCCAAAGCATACCGGATAAAAGTAGAACTTATCTCAAAAGTAGGCGGGTTGACGATGCGCACATTGGCTGGGAGTAAGTCTTTATTTACGGGATATCCGGGACGGGGATAGACAAGTAATTGATTTTCGGCAATAATCCGTTCTGATTCGCGCCAACAACCGAATCTTTGCCAGTTGTCCGAGCCGATAATGAGATGAAATTCCCGATCGGGATAAGTTTCTTTCAAACAGTCCAGTGTATGTATTGTGTAAGAAGGACGGGGAAGATGAAATTCAAAGTCGGAGGCATGGAAGTGCGGATAGTCTCCGATGGCAAGCTGCACTAACCGGAGACGTAACTCATCCGGCCATAAGTCGACCGGTTTCTTTAGCGGGTTGTGAGGACTCACCACAAACCATACTTCATCTACCTCACCAAACTCACAAAGATAATTGGCTAAGGCAAGGTGTCCGATATGAATCGGGTTGAAAGAGCCACTGAAAATTCCGGTTTTTAATTTCTTCATAATCGCTGCTGAGGGATTATTAATAAAATATCCGCTAAAGAAGAAGGTTTATTGATGGAGAGAGGGCTACTTATTTAGAAATTCTTTTATAACTTTTAGGGTTTCTGCTTTTGCTGCTTCCAAATCATCATTGATAATGACTTTATCAAATTTGGAAGCAAAGCTTAATTCATATTCTGCTTTCGCCACACGATGTTCTATCACTTCCGGGGCATCTGTACCACGCCCTATAAGACGACGGCGCAACTCTTCTACACAGGGGGGCTGGATGAATAAAGATAAAGCCCGGTCTCCATAGAATTTCTTTATGTTGCATCCACCTACTACATCCACGTCGAACACCACATTTTGTCCGGCTTCCAATTGTTTTTCTACCTGGGCTTTCAGTGTGCCGTAGTAACGGTCTTTATATACTTCTTCATATTCCAGAAATTCGTTGTTTGAAATACGTTGGCGAAATTCATCGGGAGAAAGAAAGAAGTATTCCACTCCGTGTTTTTCTTCACCACGTGGTGGACGGCTGGTTGCTGAGATAGAAAATGCAAGATTTAAATTCTGCTTCAGCAGGTAATTGATAATGGTAGATTTGCCCGAACCTGATGGAGCGGAGAAGATGATTAATTTTCCGTTCATAGCGCTTTATTAATTGCCGGTTAGGAATTACAAACTACGAAAGGAGCAAGAAACTGTCTTTCTTTGAGTCCAGATACTACTTGCCATCCGTAGTTTGATAATTTATAACCGATTTACATTACATTCAGTACCTGTTCTTTTATCTGTTCCAATTCGTCTTTCATCTGAACTACGATCTTTTGCATTTCTGCATGATTGGATTTACTGCCCAATGTATTGATTTCACGGCCCATTTCCTGTGCAATAAAACCTAATTTTTTGCCCTGTCCGCTACCGCTTTCCATGGTGCTGATGAAATATTTCAAATGATTGCCGAGACGTTGTTTCTCTTCATTTACGTCCAGCTTTTCTATATAATAAATAAGTTCTTGCTCCAGACGGTTTTTATCGTAATCTACGCTCAATGTTTTTTCGAGAGCATCTGTTATGCGCTCTTTGACTTTTTCGACACGTTCTTTTTCATAGGGCGTGATAGATTCCAGTAAATGCGAGATATTGGCTATTTTTTCACGGAATTTCTTTTCCAGTGCGGCACCTTCCTGTTTTCTAAAATCTACCAAATGGCCGATTGCTTCCAGAACAGCCGCATGTACAGTGGTCCATTCCTCTTCGGTCAATTCTTGTGTCTCGGTCTTAGTTAGTACGTCCGGCATGCGGAGCAGAGTTTGAAACCAATCTGTAGGGACCGGGATACTGAGATTATCGGCAATGTCTTTTATTTGTTTATAGTAGCCTTCTACCAATGCCTGATTGATGGGTGTGGCACTTTCTGCACTCTCCTTTTTTTCTACCCAGAGGCTGAAATCTACTTTCCCACGTTCCAGAGTTCGTGATATTTCATTGCGGATCTCCATCTCTTTTTCACGGTATGCCGGAGCAATGCGGGCCGACAGATCCATTGCCTTACTGTTGAGCGATTTGATCTCTACATTTATTTTCTTTTCGGGAAGTTCGGCAGTTGCTTTGCCGTATCCCGTCATGGATTGTATCATAAAATCGATTGTTTTCTGCAAAAGTAAGAGATTATTTTAAGATTATTGCTTCAAAAAGGGAAAAATGTGTAGCTTCTCTAATCTAATAGCAAATTAATCTATTATTGAAAAGGAAATTTATATTGAATATTTAGGTATATGTATAATTAAGTAATCTCTCCTTCAGTCACACTTTTGAGGTCAAGTAGCAGGCCGATTCGTTTGTGCGGATCTGTTGTTTAACTGAGCAATCTTTCGGAGGTTGTGCGAAGGAAGCGATTATTCCCAAGTACGAAGAAGATATATAGTACTACAGCGCAGGTTACCCATGTGATGTTTGTATGTTGTTTATTTTATTTATTATAAAATAGCGCGTTAAGATAGATAAAAGATTTGTTTATGCGATGAATTTTAACTGAAATATGCTTTAATTTATGCGACAATGTGGTAATCTGAAAATAATCAGCTAAATTTGCATCAATTTAATAATCTGAAAATTATGTCGTGTATCTTACATATTGAGACCTCTACTGCTGTGTGTTCGGTAGCGGTAAGTGAAGACGGACAGACGATTTTTGTGCAGGAAGACATGAAAGGTCCTTCACACGCTGTGTCATTAGGGGTTTTTGTTGACGAGGCTTTGTCGTTTATCGATAGTCATGCTATTCCGTTGGATGCGGTAGCAGTGAGTTGTGGTCCGGGATCGTATACGGGGCTTCGTATCGGAGTTTCGATGGCTAAGGGGATTTGTTATGGACGGAATGTTCCGTTGATAGGTATACCGACACTGGAGGTGTTGTGTGTTCCGGTATTGTTATATCATGAATTGCCGGAAGACGCTTATCTCTGCCCGATGATCGATGCCCGCCGGATGGAGGTATACGCAGCTGTTTATGATCGTGCCTTGAATGTGGTGCGCGATATTTCGGCAGATATTGTTGATGAGAATTCTTATCTTGATATATTGAATGAGCATCCGGTTTATTTTTTCGGTAACGGTGCTGCCAAGTGCCGGGAAAAGATAACGCATCCGAATGCGTACTTTATCGATGATATTCATCCGTTGGCCAAAATGATGTTTCCGCTCGCTGATAAGGCGATGGCAAAGCAAGATTATAAGGATGTGGCTTATTTTGAGCCTTTTTATCTGAAAGAGTTTGTGGCTTCTCTTCCCAAAAAGTTATTGTAGAGTTTATGTTTTTCCCTCTTTAATTCTTTAATTTTTTAATTCATTTATATGCAGTATAACACTCAACAGAAAAGAATGCCGCTTCCCGAGTATGGGCGGAGTATCCAGAATATGGTAGATCATGCATTGACAATTCAAGACCCGGCAGAGCGTCAACGTTGTGCAAATACTATCATCAATATTATGGGGAATATGTTTCCTCATTTGAGAGATGTACCCGATTTCAAGCATAAACTATGGGATCATTTAGCTATCATGGCTGATTTTAAACTGGATATAAAATATCCTTACGAGATAATTCGTGAAGAGAATTTGGGTACGAAGCCTGATTCGATCCCTTATCCCAGTACCAAAATGCGTTATCGTCATTATGGCCGTACTCTGGAGGTGTTGATAAAGAAAGCATGCGAATTTCCGGAAGGCGATGAGAAGAGAAATCTGGTTGCTCTTATTTGTAATCATATGAAGAAGGATTATATGGCTTGGAATAAAGATACGGTAGATGACCGCAAGATAGCCGAAGATCTGGATGAACTTTCCGGAGGAAAGCTCCGGATGGATGATGACATTATTCGTTTGATGGCGGAACGGCTTGCACAGAATTATCGTCCGAAAGTGAATTACAATAATAATCGGAATAATAATCAGAGAAGGAAGTATTGATTAGTAGTCAGTAATTAGTAGTTAGAATTTAGTAGTTAGGAGATAGAATCTATGTAGCATGTTGTTTGAACTACTGCTAACCACTAACTTCCAGCTACTAACTACTAACTTCCAGCTACTAACTACTAACTTCTAACTACTAACTACTAACCACATGGCTTCATTTGTAATTGAAGGAGGGCACAAGCTGTGCGGAGATATCCATCCGCAAGGTGCTAAGAACGAGGTGTTGCAGATTATTTGTGCAACGTTGCTTACGGCAGAAAAAGTGACGGTAAATAATATTCCCGATATTCTGGATGTCAATAATCTCATTCAATTGATGAGGGATATGGGAGTTACGGTTGCAAAAGAGGGAATCGATACGTATAGTTTTCAGGCGGAAAACGTGGATCTCGCTTATTTGGAAAGTGATGAGTTTCTAAAGAAATGTTCCAGTTTGCGTGGTTCGGTGATGTTGATCGGTCCGATGGTTGCCCGTTTTGGTAAGGCAATGATTTCTAAACCGGGAGGAGATAAAATTGGTCGTCGTCGGTTGGATACACACTTTGTCGGTATTCAAAGCTTGGGAGCGGATTTTAGATATAATGACGAACGGGGTGTTTATGAGATCACAGCCGATAGGCTAACAGGAACTTACATGCTGCTGGATGAGGCTTCTGTGACAGGAACGGCCAATATCGTGATGGCTGCTGTGCTGGCAAAGGGAACGACCACTATTTATAACGCTGCTTGTGAGCCTTATTTACAGCAACTTTGCAAGATGCTGAACCGGATGGGGGCGAAAATCAAGGGCATTGCTTCCAATCTTCTCACGATTGAAGGAGTAGAAGAATTGCATGGAACACAACATACCGTATTGCCTGATATGATTGAGGTAGGCAGTTTTATCGGTATGGCTGCCATGACAAGAAGTGAGGTTACCATAAAGAATGTTTCTTATGAAAATTTAGGCATCATTCCTGAAAGTTTCCGTCGTTTGGGTATCAAATTGGAACAGCGTGGGGATGATATTTATGTTCCTGCACAGGAGAACTATCAGATCGAGTCATTCATCGACGGTTCTATTATGACTATTGCCGATGCTCCGTGGCCCGGCCTTACACCGGATTTACTCAGTGTGTTGCTGGTGGTGGCTACTCAGGCCAAAGGCAGTGTGCTGATTCATCAGAAGATGTTTGAGAGTCGCTTGTTTTTTGTGGATAAGTTGATTGATATGGGTGCACAGATTATTCTTTGTGATCCGCATCGTGCCGTTGTCATCGGACACAACCACGGGTTTAAATTGCGTGGCGGTAATATGACTTCACCCGATATTCGTGCCGGTATTGCGTTGCTGATTGCTGCAATGAGTGCAGAAGGTATCAGCCGTATTCATAATATCGAGCAGATAGACCGGGGGTATCAGAATATTGAAGGGCGTCTGAATGCTATCGGTGCCAGAATAACGCGTATATGATAAGAAAAGAAGAAGTATATAAAATAGGAATTTTCAATAAACCTCATGGTATACACGGTGAATTGTCATTCACCTTTACGGACGATATTTTTGATCGTGCCGATTGCGACTACCTTATTTGTCTGCTTGACGGTATTTTCGTTCCCTTTTTTATGGAAGAATATCGTTTTCGTTCGGATTCTACCGCTTTGGTAAAGCTTGAAGGGGTGGATACGGCCGAACGTGCCCGTATGTTTACGAATGTGGATGTCTACTTCCCGATAGGGCATGTAGATGAAGCGGACTCGGGAGAGCTTTCCTGGAACTTCTTTGCCGGTTTTCGCATGGAGGATGTGAATCATGGTGTATTGGGTGAAGTGGTGGAGGTAGACAACTCTACGGTCAATACCCTTTTTGTAGTAGAATGTTCTGACGGGGAAGAACTGTTAGTACCTGCACAAGAGGAGTTTATTGTCGGTATCGATCAGAAACATAGACTTATTACAGTAGATCTACCGGAGGGATTATTGAATCTTGACGAACTTGAAGAAGAATAAAATCTGTGTTAATCTGTGTAATCTGTAATAGAAAGAATTAGTGAAATGCTTACATTTGTACGCTATACGATGAAATAATGCCAAAGAAGAAACGTAGTAAAGCCTTTTGGAACAATATAAAGTTCAAGTATAAACTCACTATCATCAACGAGAATACTCTTGAAGAGGTAGTGGGGCTTCGTGTATCTAAACTGAACGGCCTTTCGGTATTGCTTTCTGTATTGACGTTTCTTTTTGTAATAGCTGCCGTCATTATTACTTTTACCCCTTTACGCAACTATCTGCCCGGATATATGAACAGTGAAGTCCGTGCACAGGTTGTAGAAAACGCTTTGCGCGTGGATTCTCTGCAACAGTTGGTCGACAGGCAAAATCTGTATATAATGAATATTCAGGATATTTTCAGTGGGAAAGTGCGGATCGATTCTGTGCAAAGTATGGATACGTTGACAGCTATGCGTAAAGATACTCTTATGGAACGCACCAAGCGTGAGGAAGAATTTCGCCGTAAATACGAGGAAACTGAAAAATATAACCTTACTTCCATTACTTCACAACCGGATGTGAACGGACTGATTTTTTATCGTCCTACGCGTGGGATGATTTCTGATCACTTTGATGCCGAAAAGAGACATTATGGAACGGATATTGCCGCCAATCCCAATGAAAGCGTGCTTGCTACGCTGGATGGTACGGTGATATTGAGTACTTATACTGCCGAGACGGGTTATTTGATAGAAGTGCAGCATAATCAGGATTTTGTATCCGTTTATAAACATTGCGGCTCTTTATTGAAGCGCGAAGGGGATAAAGTGCAGGCCGGAGAAGCGATTGCTCTGGTGGGGAATAGCGGAACTCTTACTACGGGGCCTCATTTGCATTTCGAATTGTGGCACAAAGGGCGTGCAGTAAATCCCGAAAAGTACATTGTATTCTAACCATGAATAAGGAAATTAAAAAGAAACAAATCGTCATTCTTGGCTCTACGGGCTCTATTGGTACGCAAGCCCTGCAGGTAGTCGAAGAGCACCCCGAATTGTACGAGGTGTATGCGTTGACAGCTAACAATAAAGTGGACCTACTGATTGCACAGGCCCGGAAATTCCAGCCCGAAGCGGTTGTTATAGCCAACGAAGAGAAATACAGCCGGTTGAAAGAGGCGTTAAGTGATTTGCCGATCAAGGTATATGCCGGTGCGGAAGCAGTGTGTCAGATAGTAGAATCCGGTCCTGTGGATATTGTGCTGACAGCCATGGTAGGGTATGCCGGATTGAAGCCGACCATAAATGCCATTCGTGCCCGTAAAGCTATCGCCTTGGCCAATAAGGAGACGCTGGTGGTGGCAGGCGAGTTGATCAATGAGTTGGCACAGCAGTATCGTACCCCTATCCTGCCTGTGGATTCCGAACATTCCGCAGTCTTTCAGTGTTTGGCCGGAGAGGTGGGAAATCCGATTGAAAAAGTGATATTGACTGCTTCCGGAGGTCCGTTTCGTACCTATACTATGGAACAGTTGCAGACGGTAACCAAAACTCAGGCGTTAAGGCATCCGAACTGGGAGATGGGGGCTAAGATAACGATCGATTCGGCTTCGATGATGAATAAAGGTTTCGAGGTGATTGAGGCAAAATGGTTGTTCGGGGTACAACCCGGTCAGATAGAGGTGGTGGTACATCCGCAATCCGTTATTCACTCGATGGTGCAATTTGAAGACGGTGCCGTGAAGGCGCAGTTGGGTATGCCTGATATGCGTTTGCCCATTCAATATGCATTTTCATATCCCGACCGTGTTTGCTCTTCATTCGACCGGCTTGATTTTGCCAAGTGTACGAGCCTTACTTTTGAGCAGCCTGATACGAAACGTTTCCGTAATCTTTCTTTAGCTTATGAAGCGATGTACCGTGGTGGAAACATGCCCTGTATTGTCAATGCTGCCAATGAAATGGTGGTTGCCGCTTTTCTGCGTGATGAAATCGGCTTCCTTGCCATGAGTGATGTAATTGAACAAACAATGGGACGTGCTTCATTTGTACAGGTCCCGACTTATGATGACTATGTGGCAACCGATGCAGAGGCTCGCCGCATAGCTACCGAATTTATTGTAAATTGTAAATTGTAAATAAACCGATGGAAACATTTTTAATTCGTGCCCTCCAGTTGATAATGAGCCTTTCGCTGCTTGTTATTATACACGAAGGGGGACATTTTCTCTTTGCCCGTCTTTTTAAAGTACGGGTCGAAAAGTTTTGTTTATTCTTTGACCCTTGGTTCACTCTTTTTAAGTTCAAACCCAAGAAGAGTGATACTGAATATGCTGTTGGCTGGTTGCCGTTGGGAGGATATGTCAAGATCTCCGGGATGATAGACGAGTCGATGGATACCGAACAGATGAAACAACCTGAAAAACCGTGGGAATTTCGTTCTAAACCGGCTTGGCAGAGATTGTTGATAATGGTGGGTGGTGTACTTTTCAACTTTCTGTTGGCGCTGTTCATTTACTCCATGATTCTTTTTACTTGGGGAGACCAGTATATAAAGATACAGGAGGCACCTTTGGGAATGCAGTTTAATGAAACAGCCAAGGCTGTGGGCTTTGTGGATGGTGATGTACTGCTTTCTGCCGATGGTGTTGAATTTCTTCGCTATGATGCCGATCTGTTGAGTCAGATTGCCGATGCGCGTGAAGTAAGCGTGCTTCGCGGTGGACAGAAAGTGTCTGTATACATTCCTGAAGATATGATGCAGCGTTTGATGGCCGATAGTGTGCGTTTCGCCGATTATCGTGTGCCTTATGTGGTAGATAGTTTATCGGTTAATTCACAAGCGGCTCTTGCAGGATTGATGCCGGGCGATAGTGTGATCGCCCTGAATGGAGCGCCCATTTCTTATTATGAATTTTTGGAAGAGATGGGAAAACGTAGGAAGAACGCTGCTGCTCTGGAAAAGGAGGGAGTCGACCCCCGTCAGATAACATTGACCTATGTTCGTAAAGGGGTAATGGATACGTTGACAATGAGTACCGATTCCACTTTTCGTATCGGTGTCTATGCGCGGTCTCTGAGTCGTGTAATGCCGATGGTGACTAAAGAATATGGTTTCTTTGAATCCTTCCCGGCCGGTGTGCAGTTAGGGGTGAAAACCTTGAAAGGGTATGTTGGAAATATGAAATATGTTTTTTCTAAAGAAGGAGCCAAGCAATTGGGTGGTTTCGGTACAATCGGAAGTATCTTCCCGGCTACTTGGGACTGGCATCAGTTCTGGTATATGACGGCATTCTTATCCATAATTCTTGCATTTATGAATATTCTGCCTATTCCGGCATTAGATGGTGGGCATGTATTATTCCTTATCTATGAGATTGTAGCCCGCCGTAAGCCCAGTGATAAATTCATGGAATATGCGCAAATGGTAGGCATGTTCTTGCTTTTCGGGTTGTTGATATGGGCTAATTTCAATGATGTATTGAGATTCTTCTTTTAAAACAGAGAGCGATTTAACAGAAATCGAATAACAAATCCCACAGAGTAAATTTCCGTATAGAAAAACTCTGTGGGATTTGTCGTTTGATGGGGTATTGAAACGGGGCTTTATATTTGTAGCATTTTCTTTTCTCTTTCCAGATCCGATTCATTGAGTTGTGGTGAAGGTACGGTGCATGTTTTTATATAGTCACCTTTTTGGCAGGTATAGTTGTAATATACTTCGAGTTCGGGAGTCAGTTCGGCCCGTGGTACAATTTTTCCTTCCATTTTCAAGAAGTCATTAATGGCGGTACTGTCTGATTGTTTCATCATTACAATCCGGCGGGCGATTGGGTTATGATTGTAATCCAGGCATAAATACAGTCCTTTCAGCATATTGGGATATTCGTAATGCGGGAGTTGCAGATAGATGGTTACCATGGCGAATTGCGGCAGATCGCGTTCATTAAATATCAGATAGGAGTTTTGATGATTATTGATAATACCGCTGCCCCAATGTATTGATTTGTATGCGTTGATCATACCTACTTTTACATAGCCGTTATTGTCTGAGGCACAGATAATATACGGCTCTATTTTCAGACTGTCTGTGGAGGACGACAAGCTGTAGCTCAAGTAAATGCCACTGTAATTGAATACTTCCTGTACAGATTCTTTCATCTGTTCTTCCAATAGTTTCAGCAATGGGTTTCCGGAAGCGTCTTCCCGATGTTCCGGTTCCATTTCCATGAGAAGCAACTTTGTGGAGTTTAAATTACCGAGCAGGCGTTTTTTGGATACGTTGTTTACAAGTGCCAACGCTTCGTCCAGTGCCTCTTCGGAAGTATGTGTGTGTAGCAATTCCATATATGTGGGAAGTACGCTTGAGTATAAAGCAGAGAGTACACTGGGAGCCATATCTATCCGGTCTGCAATATCTTTCATTTTTACTCCGTTATTCCGGAGATATTCTATTCGTTTGTAGATTTCTATGAGTTCGTTCATCTGTTCTGAAATGCTTATACTGATTTTTGTTGCAAATTAAACACGGTTGTGTTATGTTTTTGTTGCATGAATATTACATTAATGTTTCTATCAAAGGGGGTATGAATATAAATGAAATGAATCCTATAAATTCATTTTTGTTCTTGTGTGCCTGTCCTAATTTTGCACCGGAAACAAAAAATGATACATATGAATTTCAAAGAAAAACTATCGCCATCGGCACAACGAAAAATTTCCGATATCCTGTTTATTCTCTATGCCGGAGGTGCGGCTTTACTTTCTTACTCCTTAGTCTATGCTTTGCGCAAACCATTTACTGCTGCCACGTTTGATGGAATGGAATTGTTCGGGATGGATTATAAAATCGCGACCAGTATTATTCAGATATTTGGCTATATGGTATCTAAATTCATAGGAATTAAGTTGATTTCCGAACTGAAAAGAGAAGGACGTTTGAAATTTATTCTTGTCTCCGTATTCATTGCCGAACTTTCTTTGGTGCTTTTCGGATGTTTGCCCCGTCCGTTGAATGTATTGGCTCTGTTTTTCAACGGTCTTTCTTTAGGATGTATGTGGGGTGTTATTTTTAGTTTCCTGGAAGGGAGGCGGGTTACCGATTTGTTGGCCTCTCTTTTCGGATTGAGCATTGCAGTGAGTAGCGGGACTGCCAAGTCAATCGGTCTTTTTGTTGTGAATACACTTGGTGTGAGCGAATTTTGGATGCCTGCATTGATCGGTGTTGTTGCTTTACCTTTGCTTGCCGGGCTGGGATGTATTCTTAATAATCTTCCCAAACCAACGGCCGAAGACCGGGCGCAACGTGTAGAGAGGGTGACACTGAACAATAAGCAACGATGGGAGGTGTTCCGTAGCTTTGCTCCTGTATTGACAATTCTCTTTTTTGCAAATTTGTTTTTGACTGTACTGCAAGATGTGAAGGAGGATTTTTTAGTGAAGATTATCAATGTCGATGCTGCCGGTCTTTCTTCATGGGCATTTGCCAAAGTAGATGGTGTGGTGACTTTGATTATTCTGGCTGTATTTGCATCATTGGCGTTGATGAAAAGTCATATAAAAGTATTATCCGCCTTATTGGTGATGGTCATCATAGGAGCGGTGACCTTGAGCTTTGTTGCTTTCAATTATGATAGTTTACAGCTTCCGCCGTTGGTCTGGCTGTTTATCCAAAGTCTTTGCCTTTATTTTTCTTATCTTAGTTTCCAGACTATTTTCTTTGACCGTTTCATCGCGTGTTTCCGGATAAAGGGAAATGTGGGATTCTTTATTGCAATGATCGACTCCATCGGATATACGGGTACGGTATTGGTATTGGTCTGCAAGGAGTTCTTTAATCCGGATCTTAATTGGCTCGAATTTTATAATACGATGGCGGGAACGGTGGGTGCCGTTTGTTGCGTGGCTTTTACAATCTCCTTGATATATCTCTGGCAACGATACAGAAAAACAGTTCCTTTCTATGAACAGAAGAAATATTCTCTCGATCATTCGTCTCTTTTGGTCGGATGAACTGGAAAAACGATGATTAAATAAATATTTAAATAGAAATAAGAATGAAGAAAATCGAATGTATAATTATGGATTGGGCCGGAACGGCAGTTGATTACGGATGTTTTGCTCCGGTAGCCGCTTTTATGAAGGCTTTTGCAGAGAAAGGGCTTTCTATCGATGTGAAACAGACTCGTAAGCCGATGGGATTACCTAAAATCCAGCATATCCGTGAATTGTTGACAATGCCCGAGGTGAATGAACAGTTCATATCCCGTTATCAGCGTAGCTGGGCCGAAGAAGATGTGGTAGAATTGAACCGGCTTTTTGAGGAATATCTTTTTGCTTCTTTGGAAGAGTATACCGATCCTATTCCCGGTGTTATCCCTACGCTTGAAAAGTTGCGTACCGAAGGTTTGAAAATCGGTTCTACTACCGGATATACCCGTGAAATGATGGATGTTGTTCTTCCTGCTGCTTTAGCGAAAGGATACTGTGTAGATTATTGCGCTACTCCGAATTTTCTTCCTGCCGGGCGTCCGGCTCCCTATATGATTTTTGAGAATATGATTAAACTCGGTGTTCCTTGTCTCGATACGGTTGTGAAAGTGGGTGATACGATCGCTGATATAAAAGAGGGTGTGAATGCCAAGGTGTGGAGTGTGGGCGTCATTCTCGGCAGTAATGAAATGGGACTTACTGAGGAGGAAACAGATAACTTGACTGCCGATGAACTAGAGGATCGTATGGTTGAGGTAAGAAACCGTATGCTTGAAGCCGGTGCCTCTTATGTAATCCGTAATATCGAAGAATTACCAGCACTTATTCAAACTATAAATTTAAAAATGAATACATTATGAGACCATATTTATTATTAACTCCCGGACCGTTGACAACTTCAGATAGTGTAAAAGAAACCATGATGACCGATTGGTGTACTTGGGATGAAGATTATAACTTACATATTGTTCAGGAATTGCGTAAAGAACTGCTTGGAATAGCTACCAAGACTCCCGAAGAATATACTACCGTACTTCTGCAGGGAAGTGGTACTTATTGTGTAGAGGCTGTGATTGGGGCTACTATCGGTAAGAATAACAAATTATTGATTTGCAGTAATGGCGCATATGGCGATCGTATGGGGAACATTGCCGAATATTATCATCTGGATTATGACATGCTTGCCTTTGAGGAAACGGAACAGGTTTCTGTGGAGTATGTGGATGACTATCTGAGTAATAATTCTGATATTACGCATGTGGCTTTTGTACATTGCGAAACTACTACCGGTATTCTCAATCCGATAAAAGAACTTTCTCATGTGGTAAAAATGCATGGTAAAAAGTTGATCGTGGATTGTATGAGTAGTTTTGGAGGTATACCTTTGGATGTGCATGAATTAGGCATTGATTTTTTAATCAGCAGTTCCAATAAATGTATTCAAGGGGTTCCCGGATTCGGTTTTATCATTGCTCGCCGTTCCGAATTGATGCACTGTAAAGGAGTCGCCCGTTCGTTGTCTTTGGATATTTATGATCAGTGGGAAACGATGGAGAAAGGTAATGGAAAATGGCGTTTTACATCTCCCACTCATGTGGTGCGTGCATTCAAGCAAGCGTTGACGGAGTTGATTGCCGAGGGAGGGGTAGAAGCCCGTTATGCCCGTTATTGCGAAAATCACCGGATATTGGTAAACGGAATGCGTTCTTTGGGTTTTAAAACATTACTTGAAGATGCCATTCAATCTCCTATCATCACTTCTTTTCTTTATCCAAAGGCTGGTTTTGATTTCAAATCATTCTATATGGCATTGAAATCCAAAGGATTCGTTATTTATCCGGGAAAAATATCAAAGGCAGATACTTTCCGTATCGGAAATATCGGAGATGTATACCCGGAAGATTTCAAACGGCTGGTAGAGACAGTGAAAGAGACCGAATATTAAGGGAGAGAAGGATATAACTTTTCTCCAGATACAGAACAGAGATTAGGTAAACAAGGATTCCGGCTGAGTTTTTTCGGATAACCGGCCGGGATTCAAAACAGCTCTCAAGATAATGCCGGATTAAGATAGAAACAGATACTTGGTGAAAGAATGCAGTATCCTCTTTTTTGATGAAGATCAAGCTTTTATCTACTGCTTTTTAGGTGGATAAGTCTTACCTTTGTACAAAATAGATTCATGAGATGTTATGATAAAGAATATTGTATTTGTGATGTCATGGGCATGCAGTCCGGAGTTTTCTTCTCAGGGAAAGTCTTTGGCGGATTATTGCGACAAGTTGTATTTATCTTATCAGTTAGGTTGTACAAAACCGGATAAGGGAATTTTTTATCATATGTTGGAAGATAGTGGGATGGTACCTTCGGAAACTCTTTTCGTAGACGATGGAGATTCGAATGTACGCATCGGTAAGGAGTTGGGCATGCATACGTTCAAGCCTAAGAATGGTGTTGACTGGCGGGAAGAATTGTCCCGGTTATTATCCGGTTTGTAAAGTTACTGTTTCCTGCGTCGGTAAATAAGGTTCTGTATCGGACTATATGCGGAATAAAACTCTGGAATGTAATTATATATGATATGTGAAGAGGAGTCTGACAGAGTGATACGGAATGAAAATATACAACAAATAAGGAACTCGGTAAAGTGTTGTGAATTAATGTTTTAATAATTACTGTTTTCCCTCTACGAGAAAGAATTCGAAACTCTACGAGGAACGATCCGAAACTCTACGAGAAACAGGCCGTTCTTCGTAGAGAAATTAGTCCTTCGTTTTTAATGTTTTACAATGGGCCTGAGTCGGTAAGAATAAATTGTTGTTTTATTTTGTAAATAGAAAAAGACAGGAGGATGGATATCTCTGTTTTTACACCTCTTGAAAAATGAATTTTTTTAGCGATGCAGCCGGATAATTCTTTGATTACTGCTTCCTCTGAATTCCAGATGAGGGGAATAGAGCGCTTGTATAAATCGTCCTTCTACAAGAACATCAATATAAGGTAGTGCGGCTGCTAATCTGGGATGTGCCTGTACTTCTTCGTAGGTATATCCCGTATAGCACCAGATATTTTGATGAGTCTCTTCTTTAATTCTCTTTACCAAAAGAAAAAATGCTTCGGGATTATAAAAAGGGTCACCTCCGGAGAAAGTAACTCCATCCAATAATGGATTTGCATTTATCTCACGGATAATTTCCATGATGCGTTCTTCCGTCAGTTCCTCTCCCGCGCACGGATTCCAACTTTCCGGATTGTGGCATCCGGGGCAGTGATGACTGCATCCGGCTAAATAAATGGAATATCGGATGCCTTCACCATCAACTATTGTTTCGGGATAGGTGTATAATAAGTTGAAAGTTGAAAGTTGAGAGTTGAAAGTTGTCATGAGGCCTTATTTTAGTTGAAAGCTTTTTATAGTTGAAAGTTGAGAGTTGAAAGTTGAAAGTTACTATGCAGTGTGGCAGCGCAGCTAACTTTCAACTTTCAACTCTCAACTTTCAACTATAAAAAGCTTTCAACTAAAATAAGGCCTCATGACAACTTTCAACTCTCAACTTTCAACTTATAAAGCTGAAAGCTTTATAAATGTTTTACTCTGTCTCTTTCCTCTGCCCTTTTAGCGGAATTCCAAGAGCTTAAATCTCCGGTCAGATATCCGGTGATGCGGCGCATGCGCAGGATATTCTCACTTTGGCATACCGGACATTTATCGTAAATTACCCCTTTGTAGCCGCAATTGTGACAAGTGTCTACCGGATGGTTGATGGAACCGTAGCCGATGCCTTCATCATGCATTACTTTTACGATCTTGGCAATGGCCCTTACATTCTTTTGCGCTTCACCGTCCAATTCTACATATGTGATATGCCCTCCGCGTGTGATGGCATGGAAAGGAGCTTCACGTTTGATTTTCTCTACAATGCTGATAGGTTCTTTTACGTCCACGTGGAAAGAATTCACATAGTAGTCATTGTCGGTTACTCCTTCGATTTTTCCGTATTTACGACGGTCCATGCGGGTGAAGCGACCGGATAGTCCTTCGGCGGGAGTTGCCAGTACAGAATAGTTCAGGTTGTACTTCGCTTTATATTCGTCCACTACCTTATTCATTTCCATGATGGCTTCGTACAGGGTGTTCCATGCTTTATCATTATGACCGTGACCCTGACCGTAGAGTGCTACCATTGCATTGTGTCCGCCAATAAAACCGATACCTAACGTACCACTACGTAAAATATCTCCTACTTCTTCGTTCGGGTTTAATGCACCTCCTCCTTTCCATACATCATTACCCATCATGAATGGGAATTGACGTGCTAATGCCGTACGCTGGTATTGATAGCGGGCATAAAGCTGATCAGCTACCAAGGTGGCTGTTTCATGTACCGACTCTATAAATATTTCTTTAGCTTTCAACTCGATGGCATCTTGGTTGCGCTTGTCTTCGATGATGCTTTCTGCCTTGATACGGGCTTCAATAGCGAGACGGGGCATATTTAAAGTAGTGAATGAAAGATTGCCGCGTCCTAATGAAGACTTTTCTCCGGCCACATTTTCAAATACACGGGTACGGCAGCCCATCGTTGCTAATTCGTAACGATATCGTTTCGGATCGTTGATATTCCATTTTTCGTTTTGATTGAACGGGGCGTCTAAAAACATGAAGTTGGGGAACAGTGCTTTTGCGGTAGTCCGGCAAGCTTTTAAGAACAGGTCGAAATTAGGAGCGCTGAAAGTCATGCGTCCTTCTTCGGCCGCTTCAAAATCCGTCATTGCTTTCTGATAATCTTCTTCCGAATAGGATACTCCGTCTTTCACTTTGAATATCTGAATAGGAAATACCGGAACTTCTCCACGGGTGCCTAACCCTTCGATAGTAGCTTTTAACAGTTCTTCAATCACCATGCGTCCTTCGGCGGAAGTATCCGTTCCGTAATTGATGGAGCTGAATACCACCTGATTGCCTCCGCGCGAGTGCATTGTATTCAGATTATGGATAAAACCTTCCATAGCCTGATGGGTATCTTTCCGGGTTTGCTGATAAGCTTTTTCAATGACGCGTGCCAGATGTTCCTTGTCTATATTGATTTGAAGGGCGGTGAGTGCCATGCGCAGTGTTTCACGTTCCAGTTCGTTGGTCTTGATAGAGGGCAGATGTTCTTCGATCAAGGCGCGGATTGCTTTTTCTTCCACTGCGGTATTGGTTTCCATCGCGATATAGAAGCTGATAAAAGAACTCAGGTGTTTGCGGAATGATTTATTTACTCCCTTTGCCATGAAAAAGTCGAATGCCGGGATGGCTTGTCCGCCATGTTGTTCGTTCTGATTGGTTTGGAAGATGATAGTTGCCAATGTGGCATAACTTTGGATGCTTTGCGGGGTACGTATGCTGCCGTTTTTGGTACGGAATCCACGTTCGAAAAGATCGTCCATGTCATACTGGATACAAGTAGTGGTCTTTGTAGGGTAGTAGTCCAGATCATGTATATGGATATCCCCCAATTGATGTGCTTCTGCAAATCGCTTGGGCAGTAAGTATTTATACGTGTAATCTTTGGTCACTTCTGAAGCGAAAGTCATCATTTGACCTGCCGGAGTATGGCTGCTCATATTGGCATTGCTCAAGTTCACGTCATTCTTGTCGATAGCGACAATTCCGTCCATGACATGCTTCATCTGTGTTTTTTTATCGCGTTCCGTATTACGCCATTCGCGATAGATGATGTACTTTTTTGCAACTTCGGGCCGTACTTTCATTAATTCTTTTTCCACCAAGTCTTGAATTTCTTCTACAGTGATGGTAGGATTGGAAAAGCGGCTGATGACATTCATGGTAATATCCGCTACGAGCTGTTGCTCGTCAGTGATACCGGAGGCACTGAACGCTTTGCTTATAGCGTTCTTGATCTTACTAATAGAGAAATCTTCTCTTTTACCATCACGTTTGATGATACAAATTTCAGCGTAGTTCATAACTTTAACTCCCGAAAGTAATTTATAAATTAAACAATTAGATAATTTACTATTTACGATTAGCGTAACTCTGATGATCGATCGTCAATCGTGAAATGGTAAATCTGTCCGGCCGGTCTTCTGACTTATCTCTCCTTCGCAACGCCTTCCCACGATGAAACTCGCAGTGGCATAGTGTGCGGATTCTCAGAGAATTACAGCAGCGGGTACTGTCGCCGATTTGCACAGCGTTCCCTTTTGACTAAACCTCTTTTTAGCTCCGGAACGGGGACAAAGATAGTAGAATTACTTGTAGGTTGGTTAGCTTTTAACATTAAAATTCGGGAAACTTTTCTTTCTTCTTGATACAGAAAGTTTTCCGTTTTGGAAAACTTTTAAGAGGAAAACTTAAACAGGTTCTCAGTTTTATAAGATCAACCAAATTGCAATAATATGACCTATACTGCCACCCAGGCAGAAGAGATGGAATACTGAATGCATGTAGGGTTTGCGCAATGAATAGAATATGGCTCCGATGATATAAGATACTCCTCCACCGATGAGCCACCAGAAGGCGGAGGATGCCCCTATTTCTGAAAGACAGCCCATTAGCGGTTTTAATGCTATCAGGATGGAGGCGCCCATTCCGACATAGCAGCATGTTTCCAGATTACTGTGTTCTTTTAGTTTTTTGAAACTAAGGATAAAACCGATAAGGGCGGATAACCAGACAAATGCAAAGATGCCCCAGCCCCATCCGCCGGCATTGCGCATCACCAGCAAGGTGAAAGGGGTATAGGTACCTGCAATGTGCAGATAGATGGCTCCGTGATCAAATTTCCGTAATAATTCTTTCGTCGTTCCCGGAGCGGAAGCATGATACCAGGTAGAACTGATATAAGAGGATAACATTCCCGCCAAATAGACAGAAACGCAGGCAACGGCCCAGTGGGGATCGTTGCCTGCGGCTGCTTTTATCAATAAGAAGTATCCTGCTATGATTCCTAACAGAATACCGGCTCCATGACTCAGTGTGTTGGCGAGCTCTTCACCATGTGTATATCGATGATTGTTCAATGTCGTATCTTTATTGGTTTCGGTTGTAAAGGTACTCCATTTTTCCAAAACAACAGGCTCTTATTCTTTCTTTAGAATAATTTTGCTGCTGTATTGTGCCGCTATCTGTTTACGGAATTCAAGAAAATCTTTATAAATCTCTTTAGGATAAATTCCCCGGTGCATCAATAAGCGATGTATGATACATATTTCTTTGTCCTTTATCATTAAGGAAGAACTAAAACTTCCGAAGCTGCTTGTTACTTGGCAAGTCTTGGGGAGAGATTCGATAGTATATCCTTCCGGTATTTGCAGGCAAATACTGTCTGTATCCAAATAGCCGTAATTTATATGGATATCCTGTACACGTTGTTTAAGATCGGGCGTTGTAAATCCTTTACGGAAGATGTTGGCCGGGATAAACAATCGATTTCCTGTTTTATTTCCGTATTGTTCCGTTTCGATCGTATATTGGATATCGATCATGGGAATGACTTCTTTGGCTTCGTTGATTTGTATATTGTTTATATTAGCCTGTATCAGATTGATGCCGGAACGTAAATAATCTTTCCGGTGTGACGGTTCGAGCCTGGTGATACCTGCCATACTTTCATATTGAAACAAACGAGAGATTCCGCTGGCTTTTATCTTTGCTCCTCCGGTAGGAGTGAGAGTGACAGAAGCGTTAGTTGTTTGCGTATTTAACGAATCGGGATAGGAGGGCAGGCGGCACATAATCCCTCCTTCTTTTGTAATCAATAGAGCATCATGTCCGGCAATACCGCTATGTACATATCCGAATGGTAGCTGCGGATTGGTGCATTCCAACCAAAGCGTATCTTCCGGGAGCGGAACCTGCAGGATGGCATGATTCATTTGATCGACACTGGAAAAATCAGGCAGTAGCCGTTCGTTGTCAGTACTGATTACAGTATAAACAGACGGGATACCCAGTTCCTTCAACATGGCGTGGGTGTAATTGGATAATCCTTTACAGTCACCGAATCCTGCCCGGCAGACATCGGAAGCGGCGATAGGTTGCAGGCCGCCGATTCCTAATTGAATGCTTACATAACGAGTGGTTTCGGCCAAGTAATTATAGACTGCCTGCACTTTTTCACGTGGAGTATTACAACCGGCTGTCAGTTCCCGTAATTTCAGTTTTATGGGCTCTGCCAATTGGTCGCGTCCTGTAAGCAGGCTATTCTGCCAGATACCGTAAGATTGCCAGGAACTCATGTCGCCCTGTGTTCCGTCGAAAGTGAAAAGTTTGGGTGAGAAATGGATACGGGGAAGCCGTTCGGCGAAAGATAAGCCGAACGGCTCGTATTCGATGGCTGTCATCGGTCCTGAGGATACTTCGGTCAGGATATCTCCTTTAGATGTTACCTCCTGTTTTACCTCGGTTTTCATGTTTACCATCCGGTAGCGGGCCGGATTGCCGGCAGGGGTATAGAGACGATATGTAGCATTTACTACCGACTGGTTGTAGGCTTTTTGAGGTCTGAATGTCGGATAGCAGATTAATCCGTCTTTGTACTTCACCTCCCATTCGTATTTTATGGTCAGGGGGTAGCGGGGAAGATTGCATTCATAGTAATAGGTGTAGTCATCACTGGTTAGTCCTGAAGAGTATTCTGACATTTGCAGGTCCGACTTTTTTATTTTACGGATAACTTTACCATTGGCATCTGTTATTTCTCCGGAGAATTTCCGGAGAGAGGTGAACTTGTCGCATACACAAAAAAAGTGTGCTGTATCCCGTCCTTTTTCATTTAGAATCGTGATGGTGTAACTCTCTTTACGCAAGGCACTGGAAGTTGATTCACAAATAATTTCTGTCGTGGCATCCTGTACGATGGAGTAAGCATTCCGATCGGTGTCTGCCTGTGCCTGTACAACGAAAGGGAATAGCAGAAGCGTCAGAATACTGTTGTATAACCTGTTTTTTATCATAATAGAATTACAATTTCTTAAGTACTACAGTTTCATTGTTCTTCTCGGCTATTACTTTCCAGAAGTTTTGCAGTCCGGGATATTCTTCAGGGAGATATAATAATTTGCTGGACGAGAATGTGTAGTTGATGGTCAGCTTATTCTCTTTCTGTTCCAGAACATAACGGCACATACCCTGCTTGTCTTCTGTTCTTGCCAGTAGCGGTTTCGGTAATTCGTCTACTGTGTATCCTTCCGGCAATGTCAAGTTAACGGATAATACGACCTGGTCGGTGAAAGGATACTCTACAGGTAGTTTCCGCTCTGCCTGTGTGAAAGGATTCTTTTCCGTATGTAAGAATATAAGCGGGTTGAGATAGATGAAATTGTCATTGGTAGTTGCCTGCTTTTCAAAAATAACCGTTTCTTTCACTTGCGGTGAGAACCGGTCTACTCCTTGTGCATTGAATACGTTGACTTTTATGTCTTCTTGGGTAGCAAGTTCGTTGACAAATTCCGTACTGTCTTTGGCGGTCCGGTATTTTCTTCTGAATGATGAGGCATACTGGCCTGTATAACTGGTATTGCGATTGCCGCATATTTTTCCATCCGGGCTGATGGTAGCATTTACGATAGAGCGTAACTGGCTTTTGCAGGTCTTGCTTAAATCAACCCATAATCCGCCTTTTCCGGGCATGATCACGCGTGCCCGGTTTACCATTAACACGGGAGGAAGTATATTGATGTAACCGTCTCTTACGGAACCGTCCAGATAAACAAGCGTACTGTCGGTGTTTGCTACGCCTACTATAAAAGTATTTAGTTTTTGTACGGATGGATGGGAGTAAGGGAGTATTCCTATATTGCGGCGGCTCATGACTACAGGGGAAGAGGGAATGTCGGCATCCCGGAGCATGCTCATTAGTATGAAATTGATTTCCGCATTGTTTCCCATGCCGTCTTTGATCACTTTTTTGCTTTTACCTCCATAAAGTGAGTATTCTTCGTTCCAGGTGATTTTTCCTTTTAAGAAAGTATAGATGGCACTTATTTTTTCTTCGATGCTTTTCAGTTGGTCTAAGTTCAAAGCAGCCATTTCTTCCCGATAAGGATTGCGTATTTTCAACTGTCCGCCGAACTCGCTGTCTTCCAGCAGCATTTTATCTATGTTTTCCCAAGATTGGGTGAATGATTTGTAGAGGGCACCGGGAAAGTCCAAGCCTCCCAATTCGAAATTGACTTGTGTGCTATAGTCATTTACACACCAGATATAATCATCATCGTGTAAGGCAGGAAGTTGTCTGCCTTTGAAGTTGAGATGACGGCCGTTGCATTGCAGTAGTTGGTTGCCTATGCTGAGATTGACCGCTTCCGAATCGTCTGTTGTTTCCAGTCTTTCCGTGCCGCGTACATCCAGATTGAATTTAAAATATTCCGGAACGGTGATATCATACTCCGTATAGAGAGTAGGAATGGATTGTTGGGCACTCCAATCATTTATATTGAAGTAGAAATCGGATAATACCTTATATTTATATTCGATAACAGTCCCTACTTTTACATTAGGAATGGAGAACTTGACTTGCATATATTTGTCATTGAGCCGCTCTTTATAGATAAACTCGCGTTTCATTTTGGTACGTACTGTTTTCCCGTTTTCGATATTGTACGCAAAAGCGTCTATCTGACTGACAGTTTCTTTCATTGAAGAGCGGTTTTCATTCTCATAGTAGGGTATGCAGATATCCGCAAAAGAGGTTCCTTCCGGTTTGAGTATTTTAATTTTGGTTTCATAGCTATAATTCAACCGGAAATCATCGGCTACAAAATCATAAAATGCACCGGTCTTTTTACAAAGTACAACAGCAGTCGCTGTGGTATCCGGTGCATAGGTTGTCATTTTGAGTTCTTCATCCGAAGGTTTGCCGAATTTCGTGTTAACTTCCGGTACGGAAATTTCTTGTCCATAAACTTGTCCTGCCATGAAACAGGCAAACAAGATGATTAATAGGTTTTTCATATTTATTTTATTTAGAGTTTTTTCGGTATGGATAAATACATGATTGTTTTTGCAACTATTGTTTGTAAACTTGCGAACGAAGGCAGGTAGTGTATACAGAGCCGGAGTAATAGAAAAAAAGGTTAATTTACAGTCCATAGTTGTTGTGCGTTTTTGATAATATTTAATAATGCAAATATATACAAAAAAATAAATAATGTTCGTTTTGTGTTCTTTTTTGTGTAATAAAAGAAAGAAAATACATACAACTTTCTGAAGTTTCTGATTTTTGGCGTGTTTTTCTTGGGGATGGTGCATAAAAATAGCGCATTCATTTTATCGAACTATCTATCCCCTTCGGTTGATGGGTTCTGAAATATCATTACTTCAATCCGTGTCGGAGGATAGTGAATAAAATAAATGCGCTATTTAGTAATTATTATGGAAATTTCTTCTGTTTTTTATACCAGATGTCCGATCCATTCTTCACGGTCTCCCGGAAGGAGATCGATTACAGGCACTTCTATCATGGTGTAACATCCCGGTTGCTGGCGCATGGAAGCACGTGCTACACAAACTAAAACCTGTGCGGTTAATGCGGGGTTATTGATGCGCATGTTAAATTCAAACAATTGGTTCTGGGTTTTACCGGATACTCCTTTACGGGTAAGGTTTACACCATGCCCCATGTCGAGCAATGCATCCACGCTGTCTACTTGCTTCACGTGGGTTTCGTCATTTATAAAATAGGCATCGGATTTAATGGCTGCAGCTACTTCGTTGAAATTGTAACCGTCTTTCAGTTCGATGTATACCATGCGCCGGTGGATACCGGTTCCGGTCGGAATAGTCATTGAGAGGGCGGCTTTCACCCCGTCGATGGCTTTTACGGCTACCGTATGTCCCATGCTCATGCCGGGGCCGAAATTTGTATAAGTGATTCCTTTGGGCGCAATCGCCTCCAGTAAGGTACGTACAATCGAATCGCTTCCCGGATCCCATCCGGCCGAAATGATGGATACAGCCCCGTGCTCTTTGGCACAAGCACCGAGTTCACGACGAAGAGCGGTGATACCTGTGTGGATATCGAAGCTGTCTACCGTATTGATACCTAATGCCAGAATCTCTTTTGCATAGGATTCTACGCTACGGGTAGGAGTACATAGAATGGCTACGTCTACTCCCTGCAGCTCTTTGATGTCTTTCACAACGGCATAATCATTCAGTTCGGCCGGCTTGTTTTCGGCTCCTGCACGACGGACTACACCTGCTATTTCGAAATCGGGGGCTGCCTGGAGCGCTTCCAGTACATAGTGACCAATATTGCCATATCCGACGATGGCTGCTCTTACTTTTTTCATTTCTTTATTGGTTTTGTTTAACATATTTCTTGTTTTATGCCGCAAAAATAATCATTTTCTCTGTTTATTGCCCTAAAAGGGTTGTTAAAGTTAGTTTTTGTTGCTCAAGGTTAGTAAAGCACAATATTTCTCGTGCGCGTGCGTTATAAGGATATTATGATAGAATACGTCAAAGGCGAGATTGCCGAACTTAGTCCGGCAACAGCGATAATCGATTGTAACGGTTTGGGGTATGCGGTAAATATTTCATTAAATACATACTCTGCAATTCAAGGAAAAAGCACTTGCAAACTCTATATTTATGAAGCCATTCGTGAAGATGCATATGTGCTTTATGGTTTTGCGGACAAGCAGGAACGTGAGTTGTTCCTGTTATTGATTTCCGTATCCGGCATCGGCGGTAATACGGCGCGGATGATTCTTTCGGCACTCTCTCCGGCCGAGTTGGTAAATGTGATCAGCACAGAAAATGCCAACATGTTGAAAACCGTGAAGGGGATCGGATTGAAAACGGCACAACGTGTAATTGTTGATTTGAAAGATAAAATAAAGACTTCCGTACCCGCAAGCGGAGGCGGACAGGCTATGTTGCTGTCTGCCATGAATACCGAAATACAGGAAGAAGCGGTAGCTGCACTTACTATGCTTGGGTTTGCGGCTGCTCCTTCACAAAAAGTAGTACTTGCCATTTTGAAAGATGAGCCCGATGCGGCTGTAGAGAAAGTTATTAAACTTGCTTTGAAAAGATTATGAAAGTAATATGCCAATTTTTTAATGTTTCAATTTACCAATGTGCTGCGTGGGTATGTCGCGGGTTCGCCGGTATGTCGACACATTACTTTATTGGCATATTATTTTTATGTTTAGGAAGTTTGCCTGCTGTTGCCCAAGTGCTCCAGCCTATGCCTATTGTTGAAGAGAAGGTAGAGTATGATGCATTGACCAACCGCTATCTGATCCGTACCATTGTAGGAGGGCAGGAAATGGAAGTTCCTATCATAATGACTCCTGCCGAATATCTGGACTGGAGCATGAAACGTTCTATGCAGAACTATTATCGCCAACGCAACGACTCGGTATTCACCAAAGGAAAAGAAGAATTCGACTTCACGAACATGAAGTTCAATCTCGGGCCGGCAGAAAAGATATTCGGCCCGGGTGGCGTTCAGATCAGAACTCAGGGAAGTGCTGAACTGAGTATGGGAATGAAGTATAACAATGTCCAGAATCCGACTCTTCCCGAAAGTATGCGTAAGACCTGGGGATTCGACTTTGATGAAAAGATCAATATCAATGTCAATGGTAAAGTGGGTGATAAGGTGAACCTTGACATGAACTATAATACGGATGCAACTTTTGATTTCGACAGCAAAAAGTTGAAGCTGAAATATGAAGGTAAAGAAGATGAGATCATAAAACTGCTGGAAGCCGGTAATGTGAGTATGACTACCGGTAATTCATTGATACGGGGGGCTACTTCCCTGTTCGGTGTACGCGCTGATTTGCAGTTTGGAAAATTGAAGTTGCAGACGGTTATCAGCCAGCAGGAAAGCGAATCGAAAACGGTGAACAGTAAGGGCGGGGCACAGACGACTTCTTTTGATTTTTCGGCAGCCGATTATGATGAGAACCGTCACTTTTTTCTGGCGCATTATTTTCGGGATAGGTATGATGAGAATATGGCGCAATTGCCGAATATTCTTTCCGGTGTCACGATTAACCGTATTGAAGTGTGGGTGACCAACAAACGGGGTAATTATGATAACCCCCGTAATATTGTGGCGTTGACGGATTTGGGAGAGAGCAATCTTCCTGCCGGTTCGCCGTGGTCCTCCGAATCGGGAGGCAATAAAGTTCCGAGGAATAGTGCCAATAATCTGTATAGCCAGATGGTGAATGTTTATTCCGCCGCACGTGATATCAGTTCGGTAAATGCCGTAATGGAGGGTATTCCCGGGATGGAGAGCGGGATGGATTATGAGAAGATAGAAAGTGCCCGTTTGCTTACTTCTTCGGAATATACGCTGAACACCACTTTAGGATATCTTTCGGTGAAACAGACTTTGCAGCCCGACGAGGTGCTTGCCGTTGCATTTGAATATAATATCGGTGGTAAGACCTATCAGGTCGGTGAATTTTCTTCCGATATAAAGGAAACTTCAAATTGTCTTTATGTGAAGTTATTGAAAAACACCTCTAATTCTCCGAACTCCAATTGCTGGGATTTGATGATGAAAAACGTCTATTCATTGAATGCTTATCAGGTGCAATCGGAGAAGTTTACGTTGAATATTACCTATTTGAGTGATACTACGGGTGTGTATCTGCGATACATTCCGGAAGGGAAAATCAATAAGATACCTTTGCTTAAGGTGATGAATCTGGATCGTTTGAACAGTAAGAACCAGGTGGGTAGTGACGGATTCTTCGATTTTGTCGAAGGGTATACGGTCAATGCGCAAAACGGTCGTATCTTCTTCCCGGTGGTGGAACCTTTCGGTAAGCATCTGGCCGATAAACTCGGCAATAAGGAACTGGCCGATAAGTATGCATTTACGGAGTTGTATGACTCTACATTGACGGTGGCCAAGCAGTTGGCGGAGAAAGATAAATTCCGTCTGCAGGGAGAGTACCGTGCCTCGTCTGCCAATGAGATACGTCTTGGTTCGATGAATGTCCCCCGGGGATCGGTGCGTGTCACGGCTGGTGGACGGACGCTGACGGAAAACTCCGATTACTCGGTTGACTATACGATGGGAGTAGTTACCATCCTGAATCAAAGTATCATCGATGCAGGTACTGCGATCAGTGTGAATCTTGAAAGTAATACGGCTTACAACATGCAGCGAAAAACGATGTTGGGGCTGAATTTCACGTATGATTTTTCACCGGATTTTCAGTTGGGAGGTACCATTATGCATCTGAGTGAAAAACCGATGACCACCAAGGTGGCTATGGGAGACGAACCTATTTCGAATACTTTGTGGGGGCTGAATGCGTCGTGGAAGCGGGAAAGCCAGTGGCTGACCAATATGGTGGATAAGTTGCCTTTTGTCGAAGCTACCGCCCCGTCGAATATAAACTTGGGATTGGAATTTGCCCAGCTTATCCCGGGACATAGCGGAGGATTGCAGGACAACTCTTCTTATATCGATGATTTTGAAAGTTCTCAAAGTGGAATCGATTTAAGTCAACCGCTAAATTGGCAGCTCTCTTCTATTCCTTATAATGCAAAAGGGCCTCTAAACGGGGGAAGCGGCGAACAGATATTATTTCCGGAGGCAAGTACCAACCTTTCCGATAGTACGGCTATTGGGAAAAACCGTGCTTTGCTGGCCTGGTATCATATCGACGGTTTGTTTACCCGCCGTAATTCCTCATTGACTCCGACCCATATTAAAAATGACTTGGACCAGCTTTCCAATCATTATGTCCGTGAAGTTTATGAACCGGAGTTGTTTCCCGGCAAAGATTATAACAATACGGAAACGTCCACTATGTCAGTGTTGAATGTCGCCTATTATCCGCAGGAGCGCGGTCCTTACAACTTGGACAGGGATTTGGATGAAAATGGAAATCTATTGGATCCTGCAAAGCGTTGGGGAGGAATGATGCGTAAAATAGAGACCAGTGATTTTGAAAAGAATAACATCGAGTATTTGGAGTTCTGGTTGCTCGATCCCTTTATTTATGTCGATGGAGACGAACCGGGTACTTCAACAAGAAAGAATGCCCGCAGTACGAACGAAGGCGGATATCTGTATTTCAACTTAGGAGATATTTCTGAGGATATCCTGAAAGATGGAAAGAAGTTTTTCGAGAACGGTTTGCCTATCGATGACGATCCGTCCCGGGTGGATTATACGGTTTGGGGACGTGTGCCCAAAGACCGTAGTCTGGTATATGCTTTTGATAATACGGCAGGAGCCCGCAAGAAGCAGGATGTCGGATTCAACGGACTATCGGTAGAAGATGAAAGGAACTATCCTACATATGCCAAGTATCTTGAAGAGATACGGCCGAAGTTGAATGCCGATGCCTTTCAGAAATTCTATGATTCACCGGCCGGTGATAAATTTCATTACTATCGCGGATCGGACTATGATGCCGAAGAGAAAAGCATTCTCGAACGTTACAAGTATTTTAATAATACGGAGGGCAACTCGGTTGCCAAGGAAGATTCTCCGGAAAGTTACCCGACTGCTGCCAAAGATAGTCCTGATATTGAAGATATCAATCAGGATAATACCCTTTCGGAGACGGAAAGATATTTTCAGTATAGAATTCACCTGACTCCTTCCAAACTGGAAGTCGGGCAGAATTACATTACGGATAAACGGGTATCGAAAGTAAGACTGCGTAATGGCAGCTCGGAAGAGGTAACTTGGTATCAGTTTAAGGTTCCTGTACGTAGCGGAACGCCTATCGGTAATATCAAAGACTTTAAATCGATACGTTTCATGCGTATGTTCCTTACCCAGTTCGAGAAACCTGTTATTTTGCGTTTTGCTACGCTGGAACTGGTGCGTGGCGAATGGCGTACGTATACAGATCCTTTGTACAATCTTCAAAATCCGGCTCCTACTGTAACCGGTACATTGGATGTGTCTACTGTCAATATAGAAGAGAATGGTGATAAAACGCCGGTAAACTATGTAATGCCTCCAGGCATCAGTCGAGTTGTAGATCCGGGACAGCCGCAGTTACGCCAGCAAAATGAGCAGGCCATGAGTTTGAAGCTGGAAGATCTGGCGCCGGGTGATGCACGTGCCGTATACAAAAACTCTACAATGGACATGCGCCAGTATCGTCGCCTGAAGATGTTTGCTCACGCAGCAGCGCTGACCGACAATGTTACCGATCCGGAAGATGGGCAGTTATCCGTATTCATTCGTTTGGGATCCGACTATCGTTCTAATTTCTATGAATACGAAATACCGTTGAAATTGACTCCTGCCGGACATTATAATGGAGATTCGGAATCCGACCAACTCATTGTGTGGCCTAAAGATAATATGTTGGACATTGCTCTTTCTGTTTTTACCGATTTGAAGAAGAAACGTAATCAGGCGAAGAACAATCCTCTGAGCGGTGTCAGTTACGGAAAACTTTATTCCGAATACGATTCGGAGCAACCGGCCAACAAGATAAGTATTATCGGTAATCCGTCATTGGCGGAAGTGAAGACGATGATGATCGGTGTGCGCAATAATTCGCGCTCTAAAAAGTCGATAGAGGTTTGGGTGAACGAATTGCGTCTGTCCGATTTTGATGAAGACGGCGGTTGGGCAGCACAGGGAAATATGAATGTGCAACTTTCCGACCTCGGTAGTGTAAGTATGGCCGGACATGTAGAGACTGCGGGATTCGGCGGATTGGAACAGAGTGTCAGCGAGCGTCGCTTGGACGACTATTATCAATATCAGTTCACTACCACCTTTGAACTGGGACGTTTCTTCCCGAAAGCGGTGAAGTTGAGTGCCCCGATTTACTACTCTTATTCCCGTGAAAAAACTTCTCCCAAGTATAATCCGTTGGATAAGGATATGTTGCTGAAGGATGCACTTGATGCATTGGCTAACGACAGGGAACGGGATTCTTTACGGAACATCGCCAACGAGATAACGACGTACAAGAATTTCAGTCTGAGTAATATGCGTGTAGGGGTTACCAGTAAAAATCCGATGCCTTATGATCCGGGTAACTTTACCATGAGCTATAGCCGTACGAAACGGCATAACCAGGGCAGTACCACTGTTTATGAAAATGAAACGGACTGGCGTGGGGCGTTGTCTTATAATTATGCTCCCGTTTACAAAGCTTGGGAACCCTTCAAAGGATTGAAGAGCAAATCCAAATGGATGAAATTTGTGAAAGACCTGAACTTGAGTTATCTGCCGCAGAATATCTCTTTCAATACGGATATGAGCCGTCACTATTACGAACTCCAACTGCGTGATATGGAGAACTTGAGCGATCCTGCCGATATTCCCGTAAGTGTGGCGAAAGATTTTCTGTGGAATCGCGACTTTGCCTTGCGCTGGGATTTGACGAAGAATCTTCGTATGAATTTCACTTCGGCCACTCGTGCCGAGATAGAAGAACCTTATGGAGTGGTAAACAAGACGCTCGATCCGGATGAATATGAAGCGAAGAAGGATACGATACGTCGTAGTCTGTTGAGTTTCGGACGTCCGATCGATTATCAGCAGACATTCAATGCTTCGTATAAACTGCCATTCGATAAAATTCCTGCTACCGACTGGATTACGGCGGATACCCGTTTTAACTCTTCTTACAATTGGGATCGCGGTGTGTCGCTTTCGGATGGGAGAGAGATGGGTAATACCATTTCGAACCAGCGCAGTATCGATGTGAACGGGCGTTTCAATTTGGAGACTCTATATAATAAGGTGCCTTTCCTTAAAGCTACCAACCGTCGTTTTGCCGCTACTTCTTCGGCGCGTCGTCCGGATACGCGTAAGAAAGAGAAACCGAAACGGTATGAAAAAGAGATACAGTTGAAGAAAGATACTACGGTGACCGTTCGTCATAGCTTGGGGTCGAAGAAACCGAAAGTCTCGGCACTGACAGTAGATGGTAACCGTTATCCGATTCGTTATAAAGTGATGGATGCCAATACCATTCGCATCGAAACAAGAGACAGCATCCGGATAAAACTGACCGCTATACAAGGCCCGAAACCCGAAGATAACCGTTGGTATAAGATAGCACAGTCGGCAGCGCGTGTCGCTATGATGGTACGTAATGTAAGTGTTACTTATAAAAACACCTATGCGATGTCCATATCCGGTTTCCGACCGGAAATAGGGGATATGCTCGGGCAGACGAAAGGAGCGTCCGGTTTTGCTCCGGGACTTGATTTTGCTTTCGGTATGACGGGCGACAGTTATATTAACAAGGCGTTGGATAACGGCTGGCTGGTTTCAGATTCTGTAGTAAGTCCGGCAACAACCAATGCCCAGGAAGATTTACAGATACGTATGACGCTGGAGCCTGTCCGTGATTTGAAGATCGATCTTAATGCCGGACGTACCCGTAATAAATCCAATCAGATTCAGTTTATGTATGAAGGCATGCCTCAGATACAGAGCGGTAACTTCAATATGACGGTGATCACGATCGGTAGTGCATTCGAACGCCGCAGTGCTTCTAACGGTTACTCATCCTCTTCTTTCAACCGCTTTTTAGGAAATCTGGATATCATAAAGAACAGGATAGAAAATATGTATGCCGGAGTTCCTTATCAGGGGCAGAGTGGCTTGAATCAACAGCCATTGTATCAGGTGAACAAATATAGTTCTGACGTGATGATACCGGCTTTCCTGGCGGCTTACACCGGACGAAGTGCAAGCAACAGTGCTCTCGACCTGTTCCCGGGTATCTTGTCTATGATGCCTAACTGGCGTGTGACTTACAGCGGATTGAGCAAACTTGAATTTTTCAAGAAATACTTTAAGAGTGTGACGTTGAATCATGCTTATCGCAGTACGTATAGTGTCGGTAGTTACAGTACGTTCCAGAATTTCCATAGCTACATGGGGGATTGGGGATTTGTAGATGATATACAGACCGGTATACCTGTTCCGTCCTCTATGTATGACGTTTCTGCTGTTTCCATCAACGAACAGTTCTCTCCTTTGTTAGGCGTGGACGTTACTTTCAAAAACGGCATCACTACCAAGGTGGAATACAAGACTACCCGAATTCTTAATCTCAGCCTTGCCGCCAATCAGATTGTAGAGAGCAGTACGAAAGATTTCGTATTGGGTATGGGATATAAGATCATGGGTCTTGAACTTTTCCCGGGACGCAATAAGAAGGATTCGAAGAATAAGATAAGCAACGACCTCGCGTTGCGTATGGATGTGTCTTTCCGTAATCAGTCTGCTCTTGCCCGGGATATCCAGCAAGTGACCACGCAGGCCACCAGTGGTAACAAGGCACTTAAAATCTCTTTCTCTGCGGACTATACGCTGAGCCGCCTGCTTAGTGTCAGCTTCTATTATGATCGTCAGAAAAATACGCCGCTTGTATCTGCCAGCTCTTATCCGGTGACCAGTGCGGATTTCGGAATGAGACTGAAATTCTCGCTTACAAGATAATACTTTCCCGATGCTTTATTAAAAAAATACCCTCGTGATATGGAACGAAATAAAAAGATATTTATGCAGTCGTGGCTTCGGCCTCATCCTCGTGCAAAGTCGGTTTCTACGGATGAATGGTATCTGGACTTTGCCAACCGGCTTTTCTCGTTGATCGGCTCTTCACAACCCTATATCGGAAAACGGACAGAGGATATACAACGGGCTGCCATTATGCTGACTCTATATCTGGAAGACAACATAGCGAATGCAGGCGGATGGCGGCATTTCTGCGACCTGTGTCATCAGCTATATGGTAGTTACCTTCCTTTTTATGAGTTGTCGGAAGATTATATTCCTGATGAGATAAACGAAACCGATATTGCTTTTGTCCTGTGGAAACTCAATTCGGACGATGATTTCTCGGCGACGGTTGCCAACCCCTTTGATAAAGAGATGCTGCGATTGGCCGGAGATGTTTATCGGTTGATGGATCATGTATTTGAGCAGGCGCCTATTACGGAAGTCCCTTCCGGTGATTGGGTGTTGCCGTCCGAACAGCTATTGGTGGAACGGACTGCCGTTCCCGCAATAACTCCGGAAATTCAATTGCCGGAAAGCGTAAAGCTCTTTTTGGAAGCTTCGCATGGTGAACAGTTGATGTATTTTCCGCTTTACGGGCAGATGGAGGATTTCTTTGTAAAGCATCTGCATTGGAATCGGGCGGATATTCCCGATAAACCGGATGAGGATGGTGACAATGTCGTTGTGTTTGCCAATCCCAAAGGTATCCTGATGGCACCGGGTGTTGCACAATTCTTTTGTGATAAACGCAATGAAACTGCATACAATGAAGCGGCGGCTTCGGCAGAAGGGTATAAGGTGTTTACCGATAAGGGCCGTTGCCCGTTCGACTTGTTAAAGCATGCCATGGAACGGAATTTGTTCCCCCAAGCACAGCTTCCCTTTGAGAATGGAAAAGAAATACTGGAGAAAAACTGGGATTTTATTGCCCGTTATTTCTTGGGTGAATATTATGAAGGGAGATAATGATGAGTGGTATAAGAAAGAATGTCTCTTCCGGTGCTTCCCGTTCTAAAAGTAGTGGAAAACCAAAGCCTACCGGGAAACGGATCGGGAAATCAAAGCCTGCCAAAGCAAATAATCAGTTGAACAGGAGAGTGAAATAATACTCGATAGAGGGCCAAATCAGGTTTTCCTTCGTTTCATCTTATGGGTACGATTCGTTTCATATGCTTGAAACGATCGGTTTCATCCTATTGGAACGATTGGTTTCATATGGTTGGAACGATAAGTTTCATACGGATGGAACCATTTCTAACATTTTCAAGTTTTATTTGTTCATTTATAATGAAAGGATATCTGTTTATGAATCGAGTCACTAAAACGAAACGCAATGGAGTGGAAGAGTAATTTAATAACCGGTTTACAATGGTCGGACCGTATCATCAACCGGGAGGGGAAGGAACGCATTGCCCGCGAGCTGGCGGCACAGGTGAAGGATGGTGAAGTGATCGGAGCCGGTTCCGGTTCTACGGTTTATCTTACCCTGTTTGCCATCGCGGAAAGAATACGGACGGAGAAACTTCAAGTGAGAGTCATTCCGGCATCGATGGAGATCTCCATGACTTGTGTGCAACTGGGCATTCCGCAAACAACTCTTTGGGAGAGGCGTCCCGATTGGACATTCGACGGTGCCGATGAGGTAGATCCTTCGCATAATCTTATCAAAGGACGGGGCGGTGCCATGTTCAAGGAGAAACTGTTGATAAAAAGCAGTGAACGGGCTTTCATACTCGTCGACAACAGTAAGTTCGTTTCCAGATTGGGCAGTAAGTTTCCCGTGCCGGTAGAGGTCTTTCCTACCGGAGTGGTCTATGTGGAAAACCAGTTGAAAACTCTTGGGGCATCCAAAGTCGTTTTGCGGATGGCGAAAGGAAAAGACGGTCCGATACTGACCGAGAACGGGAATTTTATTCTGGATGCTTGGTTTGACGGGATTGGAAACTTTTTGGAGAAAGAGATTAAAAGCATTACCGGAGTCATTGAGAGCGGACTTTTTATCGGATACGATATCCAAGTGCTGGCTTCTTGAATACCGGCTCTTGCGATCTTTCTCCTTACACTCTGTAATACCCACCGGCAAGCCTTTTCTGCTATTGCGTAAGGGGGAGAATGTCTACTTTCCGGCTATTCCGTTTATTTGTTCGACAATTATTTCCGTGGTGACAATATACGAATCATCGGATGCGAAAACAATGATCCCTTCGGGAGAGGCAATATAAATACGCGGTATATTCTGTGATGCAAATTTTTGAAAAATGAAATCATCCTCCTGTGCGGAGTAGGGAAGGGTGAAGGCATTCTTTATCCAATAATCTGTCAGACTTTCATAGCCTTGTGATCTGCTTATGGCAATGAAGCGAATGCTTTCATCATCACGAAATTGTTGATAGGCTTTTTCTATTTCCGGCAGTTCCTTCCGGCAATCCGGACAACCGGTATTCACAAAAGCAATGACACTTATTTTGCCTTTTAGTATCGTATTCGAAATAAGCCCGCCTTTGTTGTCCTGTACCGAAAACCCCGGCAACGAATCACCCGGTTTTAGTGAGAATACCTCTTCAGGATCATCTTGTATGCACATGCTGAACAAGAACAAAAATGCAATGAATATGATTTGTTTTAGGATTTTCCGAAACAGGTGGTTCGTGTGGCAGCTCCGGTTTGTGAAGAAATCATTCATCTTTTTGCTCCGCCTTTTCTTCCTGTTGTTTTTGCTCTATCTTTTTAGTGACAAACTGTATTTTTAAGTTCGCTTCTTCCTGCTCTTTTTTTATTTGTTCGATTGATGACAACAATTGTGATAACTCATAAATACCGGCAAGCGCCTGTCTGTCGGCAGGGGGCATGGTAGTGGTATACTTACGTTCTCCGATGTATTCCACTTTGATGTTCTTGTCCCGGTTCAGATAGAGGAACCCCATTACATTTCCGTCAGCTCCCATTTTATAATCGGCTTTTTCTATTTTTTCTCCCAAGTCCGTAGTTTCGTAGCTGTCTTTCGATGCCGGTGTTTCGGCAAAGCTGCCATCCGGTGCTGTTACTTTTACTGCAAAATGATGGATGCTGTTTCCTCCGCAATAGATGGAAGTCATACTCATCACTCCCTGCTCGTTTACCTGAAAACGCAGGAAAGAGCGGTGCAGATTTTTCTCGACCGTTTGTGTCGGCCAGAAATAATTACCTACCCGCTGATATTCCGCGTCTTTTTCCAGTACATATTTATTTTTGATTTTTTCCAGTTCCTGCTGCTTGGTCTGCATCATGCTGTCCAGGTAAACTAAAGTCTGCTGCTGTTCTTTCAGTTCCACCTGTTGCATCAGTTTGATGCCTTCTCTTCGGGCGTCGAAGGCTTTCGGATATAGAATTTTAATGCTGTCTATCTGTAGCTTGGCTTCGTTATAGTCTCCTTGTGCAAAAGCACTGCGGGCGGCACTCAGCTTTTCGCTTGCTTTCTTTTCCGCATCATTGCCGCATGAAGCCAGCAACATGGTAACACAGATTCCTGCAATCAGTTTCTTCATCTTTTTGTTCTTTATGTTTATAGGCAACAAAAATACGAATTTAGTGTGAAGAGTGAAATGTAAAGAATGAAAAGTTGTACCTTTGCACTCCAAAAGTATCGATGGGTGGTATGAAGTCTCTCCCGGCCATTGATTTTTAATTTCTAAATACCAATTATGATAGAGTTGACTCAAGAAGAATTGAAACGACGCTTTAGCGATAAAATATTCGGGCAAATTTCAGAAACGGCCGATACACTCGGTTTGGAGTGTTATGTGGTGGGTGGCTACGTACGCGACATTTTTCTGGAACGCCCTTCTAAAGATATAGATGTAGTAGTGGTGGGGCGCGGCATCGAGATGGCCCAGGCATTGGGAAAACACTTGGGTAAGGGAGCACACGTCTCCGTATTCAAGAATTTCGGTACTGCACAGGTGAAGTATCACGGTGTGGAGGTGGAATTCGTAGGTGCACGCAAAGAGTCTTATCAGCGTGATTCCCGCAAACCGATAGTGGAAGACGGTACTTTGGAAGATGATCAGAACCGCCGGGACTTTACGATTAATGCGCTTGCGGTTTGCTTGAACAAAGACCGTTTCGGAGAGTTGGTCGATCCGTTCGGCGGCATGAACGATCTGAAAGAGAAAACGATACGCACCCCTCTCGATCCGGATATAACATTCAGCGACGATCCGTTGAGGATGATGCGTTGTATTCGTTTTGCCACCCAGCTCGGTTTTTATATAGATGATGAAACTTTTGAATCTCTTTGCCGCAACCGGGAACGGATTAAGATCATTTCCCGCGAACGGATAGCCGACGAACTGAACAAGATTCTTCTCTCGCCGGTACCTTCGAAGGGATTCATTGATCTGGAACGTAGCGGATTACTGGCTCTTATTTTTCCCGAGCTGATGGAACTGCAAGGAGTGGAAACGCGCAACGGACGGGCACATAAAGATAATTTTTATCATACCCTCGAAGTGCTCGATAATATCAGCAGGCATACGGATAATCTTTGGTTGCGCTGGGCGGCCTTGTTGCATGACATTGCCAAGCCGGTTACCAAGCGTTGGGAACCCAAAGCCGGATGGACCTTTCATAATCATAATTTCATTGGCGAGAAAATGATTCCGAATATCTTCCGGAAGATGAAGTTGCCGATGAATGAGAAGATGAAGTATGTGCAGAAGATGGTAAGTCTGCATATGCGTCCCATTGTCATTGCCGATGATGTCGTGACGGATTCGGCCGTGCGCCGCTTGCTTTTTGAGGCGGGTGACGATATAGACGATCTGATGACGCTGTGCGAAGCCGATATCACCTCTAAAAATATGGAACGCAAGCAACGTTTCCTGAATAACTTCGCTCTGGTACGTCAGAAACTGAAAGATTTGGAAGAGAAAGATCGTATCCGGAATTTTCAGCCCCCGGTGAGTGGTGAAGAAATTATGGAAATCTTCGGACTCACTCCCTGCAAGGAGGTAGGATCGTTAAAAAGTGCTATAAAAGATGCAATTTTAGATGGTGTAATTCCGAATGAATATGAAGCGGCTCGTGCATATTTATTCCAAAAAGCGAAAAAAATGGGGCTTGTTCCTGTAAAGTAAAGTAGGACATTTCGTAGAGGTCCGGTTGCATTTTATTTAAATGTAACCGGATTTTTTATGAATGTGATTAAAATGTAATTTGCTGTGTTGTAACGGAAAACCGTGATATTTATCTTCTGAAACTTCTTCTTTTGTCTTTTTCCTTTTCTCCTTCCTCCCATTTCTTCCTGAAATGACACTTTTATTGAAAAAAAATGCTGTTTATGTAATGTCGATTCAATAATTAATATTTATTTTGCAAAACACATTTAAACATAAACTAAATCATTTTAAGTATATGGGTATGATAAAAAGGGGATTTTGCTCCCGTGGGAGTGTCGTTTTATTTTTTGCTTCCGCTCTTTTTTGCGGACAAGTAACGGGACAAGTCGTTGAGAAGAGAACTTTTATGTCGCAAAAGCCGATTACGGCATTTGACAATACGACTTTCTGTACCGCTTATCTGTCGGACGGAGTCATGTATACAATGCGTGATATTGCTATTACGGAGTTGAGAAACATCGATCGCATTGCTTTCAATCCGACAGGCAGTTCATTGGCTGTATTGCGTCCCAAGAAGCCGATTGCGATCTTTTCTTTCCGTGAAAGGAACAAAAAACTGTTTGAACTGAAAGACAAAAGGAAGGGATTGAAAGAGAAACCGCTGATGCTGGCCATGTGTTACGGAAGTGACGCGCGCAATTTCATTGCTTCCAATTCTTTGGGGGAGATAATCGTTTATGACACCAAAGCCTATTTGCCACAGGCTTACATTAAATGTAGTGCTCCGGCTACGGCGTTAGCATTGAGTTCCAACAATTATTTCATCGCTTCGGCTGTGGGGAAAAATATTGTTATCTGGAATTTCCAGACAAAAGAACAGCGTACTTCCATTCCGATGCCGGCAACGGTTAAGGAGGTTGCCTTTTCGACCGATGCTTCTTTATTGGCTGCAACTACCGATGACAACCGCCTGACGATCATCGATACGAAGAACTGGGAGAAAGTCGATATTTTCGATAAATTGGGTGGAAAGCTGACTTCTCCTTCTTTCCATCCGGAAGGAAAATATGTGAGTGTGGTTCGTGACAATAAGGATATTGTGATTGTGAACTTGAAAAACAGTGTGGTTGAGCAGGAATTGTCGGAGGCACAGCCGGGCGTAGTGGGTACCCGTTTCTTCAAGAACAATCAGAATAGTGAGGTATTCCTGCTCTCCAACCGTCCTTATAAAATGGTGTTCTGGGATGCCAACGGATTGAATCCTTTCTACGGGAAGATCATGAGTAAGGAAGTAGACGCCAAAATGAACGAATGGGTGAAGATGATGCAGGGGGAATCGATGGAAGATTATGCGATCCGTGTAAACGATGAATCCCGTTTGAAACAACAGCAGATGTTTGCACAGGAAGTGGCTACCGAACTTGCCGGAGACCGTATTGCTATCGATAATCCGTTTATCGGCGACTATGACGCTTCAAGCAATATGCTGAATATCGGATTCAAGCAACTGCCTTCTATCGCTCTGGAAGTGCCTGCCGGGGAAGCGGAAGGTTTCGGGGACGCAAAGAACCTGAAATTCGAAAATGCTGTTTATGTGCTGAATGACAAGGATGAGTTTGAACTTGCTTATGTAGAAGTGAAGAACGAAACTACCAATAAGGTATACATCTATGATAATATCGGGCGTACCAAATTGACCGCATTGGAAGCCGATGCAAACTTCGTTCCGCTCGAAATTATGCAGCAGGCTACCCGTGAGGAGGTTCAATTGAAAGAAATCAAGGAACAGGTAGTGGAAGAGAAAAAACAGGATAAGCTGATTACGGACAATACGCAGATCAATGTGAAAACAGAGGTTGTGCCGGGTGTGGATGCCGATGGAAAGAAGATTCTGAATTACAAGGTCGGCTATCAGTATGAAGTTATCAATAAGGAGTTTTCTGCAAAAGAAGATTTTCCTTCCGGTGGATATAACATTGAGAAGTCGAATGCGGCGATGTCTTTGATGAAGATTATTAAGAATGCTTTTGAAGGCGATTTCTCTAAATACCTTGCCGAAGGGAAACAAGTGAAGGTGATTATTACCGGTTCAGCCGATGCCAGTCCGATTCGCGGGCGCATTGCCTATGACGGGCGTTATGGTGAATTTACCGACGAACCTTATTACAAGGACGGGAATCTGGACAATATAACGGTTACCAAATCATCGGGTATTACCCAGAATGAACAGTTGGCGTTGCTGCGTGCCGCCGGAGTACACAGCTATATCGAAAAGAATGTAACGACACTGAATAATACAAAGAATGACTACGAATATCATGTGGAAGTGGCCAAAGAACGTGGTGGGGAATTCCGCAAGATCAATGTAGAATTCGTGATTATGGACGCATTCCAACAATAAACAAACAATGAAAAGACTTATTTTACTGACAATCATTCTCACTGCGGGGGCGGTAACAGGCAGGATAGCGGCACAGGATGCCGCTTCTGTTTCCAAACGGGCCAACCAGCAGTATGTGCTTTTTGAAAGCGAGCGCGATAAAGGAACGAACATAACTGCCATGTACGATTATCTGCTGGAGAGTTATGTCAACTTCATAAAAATAGTGGAGGCACCGGATAACGGTCAGTATCTGGAAGGGGCGAAGAATCGTTTGCGCTCCTTGTATCCTTACCTGTTGAATGGTGCAGTGTATTACTCGGAGCAGAAACAACCGGCAAAGGCGTTGGACTTTGCATCGGCTTATATCGATATGCCCCAGTTGGCGATATTCCGTAGTGAGCTGTTGCCTAAGGACAACCGTTATGCTTCGGTGGTATATTATGCGGCCGTTTCGGCTTACAACCTGCAAAAGAACGAGCTGGCCTTGAAGTATTTCCAGGAATACCTGAATACCGGTACGGAAGCGCAGGAAAAAGATTGCTACGTGTATATGAATATGATTTACCAGTCGCAGAAGAAGTATGCCGATCAGGAACGTATTTTGTTGAAAGCCAATGAAAAATATCCTGTGTCATTGGATTTTCTTTATAATCTGGTGAATGTGTACATTGCCACCAACGATATGGAAAAGTTACTGGGAGCCATCGATAGGATTCTCGCCGTGGATCCTAATAATGATAAGGTGTTGCCTATCAAAGCGCGTATTCTCGAACGGCAGGGAAAGAACATAGAGGCACTCGATATTTATAAACGTCTCTATGCGCTTTATCCCAATAATTTTGAATTGATGACGGGAGTGGCCCGTGCCAATTTCAATTGTGCGACGGAAATCGTGAACAACGGTGCCACGATTGCCAACGATACGGAATATGCATTGATCCGCCAGCGTGCATCGGGGTATCTTCTGGATGCAAAAGACTTGTTCCTGAAGATTCTGGAGAAAGAGCCTTCTTCCAAAATGTATATGCAGGGGCTTGCCGGCGTATATCAGTATATGGATATGAAAGCCGAGTATGAAGTATTGAATAAGATTATCGAGGACGGTGCTTCTTACACTTTATTTCCGGATCGGTTGCTTGCATACAATGAGTCTCTGAAGAAGACGGAAAATGTAGCGCAGGAGCAGTCGTCTGTTCCGGTTCCGGTAGATCCGGCTATGCTGGTGATACGTGTGGATAGCTTTATAGATGGCAATAACAATAAGGTGATCGATGCCGGTGAGAGTTTCGCCGTGCAGTTTACCGTTGAAAACCAGGGAAAGGGCGATGCTTATAATATCCGTCTCCGTTTGTCCGAACAGCAGGGATATGACCGGTATTTCGATGGCCCGCGAGAATTGGATGGAGGGAATATTCCTGCCGGAACTTCCAAAGAGTATACTTTTCGATATATCGTGAAGCAGGAAATGCCTACTGCATTGGCCCGAATCAATATCTATGCTTTTGAAGCCAATGGGTTCGATGCCGATCCGTCCGAACTGATTGTGAACACGATGGAGTATTCGATGCCGCGTTTGCGGATTGCCGATCATCAGTTCTTTGCATCCGAAGGTTCTTCCATCACTATCGGTAAGAATGGAAAACTGACTGTTGCCGTACAGAATTTCGGAACGAAAACGGCACACAATGTAAAACTGAATTTTACTTTACCGAAGAATGTTTATACGACCGACAGCCCCGAAATGACAATCGACAGCATTGCACCGGGAGATGTGGCTACGTTGGATTACGGCTTTCTTGTGAACAAACGCTTTGACGGAGACTCCATAGCCGTGGTACTGGCAGTTACGGAATCTACCCGTTCTTCTGCCATCAACGAGGCTTATAAGGTGAAAGTGGGTGAATACCTCACTGCGGCAAGTACCATGAATCTGAGCGGAAACGTTGTTGCCCGCAGGGCGGTTGCCAAAGATTTCTCGTTGACTTTCAAGAGTGAGTTGATGGAAGATATTCCGGTAGGGGCCGTCAATCGTCACCGGTATGCACTGATTATCGGTAATGAGGATTATAGCATGACCGGTGCCAATGCAGAAATCAATGTGCCTTATGCTGTGAATGATGCGATGGTGTTCCGTGAATATTGTGTACGTACGTTCGGGGTACCCGACAATCAGATAAAGGTAGTTCCTAATGCCACGGCGGGTATGATGCACGAACAGCTCGATTGGTTAGTGAATATGGCAAGTACCGATCCGGAAGCGGAGTTGATATTCTATTATTCCGGTCATGGTAATAATGACGAAGCCACGAAAGAGCCTTATCTGTTGCCGGTGGATATTACCGGTAAGAATATCCGTCTGGGAATTTCACTGACCGAATTGTATAGGGAACTGGCTACTTATCCGGTGAAAGGGGCTTATGTTTTTCTGGATGCCTGTTTCAGTGGCGGCTATAAGAGTGCTGCCCCTTTACTTGCCCAGAAAGGAGTGCGTGTAGTACCGAAGGTCGGATTGCCACAGGGGAAAACGTTGAGTTTCTCTTCAAGTAGCGGCGACCAGACATCCAGCGTTTATCACGATAAGAAGCAGGGGTATTACACCTACTTCCTGATTAAGACCATTAAAGATGCGCGGGGAGATCTCTCAATGAAAGATTTGTTTGAGAGAACGAGCGCAGCCGTGAAAAAGGCAACCGCTATGATCGGTAAAATGCAAGAACCGCAATGCATGGTTTCGCCTACCTGGTTTGGCTGGGAAAGTTTAAGATTGGAAACCCCGGTAGAACCGGCTCCTGTTGCTCCTCAGGGCGAGTAGGGACTGAATAAGGAGTATAAATCCGGATAAATACGGTGCGGTAGGATTATATGCTTTAAGTAAGAAAGGCTGCGAATGATGGAGTACATCGGTCGTAGCCTTTCTTTATGTGGTAATTTCCAAGATACGGTAGCTCACAGGCTTATTATATCGGGTACTTATTTCAATTCGATAATCTCTTCGTTACAGATGGTTAGTTTTTCTACTCCTTCGCTGGTTACCACCCATGAGTTTTCGATTCCTACAGGGCCTATGCCCGGTAATACGATTTTCGGTTCGAGTGCAAATACCATGCCCGGTTCCAATTCCTGCTTCATGCGTGGTGCCAGCACCGGCATTTCATTTATTTCCAACCCGATGCCATGACCGATAAAGCGTGCCTGTTGGCTGATTCCCATGAAATATTCTGCAAATCCCGCTTTTGTAACCATGTCGATAGCCGTATTGTATAAATCTTCGCATACGGTTCCCGGTTTGGCTAACGAAGCGACCTCGTTTTGTATATCCAGACAAACCTGATGTGCTGTGTAAGCTTTTTCATTGAGTTTGCCAATGGAGAAGACACGGCTCATATCGCCCATGTATCCGTTGAAATTCCCTCCTAAATCTACCATTACGCTTTGTCCTTCTTTTAAAAGAGTGTTGTTGACACCGCCGGGTAGAGCAGGATCGAGCCCCTCGCCACCTAAGGCAAAGTCGTATGGAGAGGGAGTGGCGGCATTATCACCGGTCAATACGCTTCCCATGAAAATTTCCATACTCTGGCCGAACACCCGGAAGATACCCAAAGAGCCTTCAAGGCGCATCAAGCGTTCAATTTCGATGGATAGTTCACGGTCGGTCATTCCCGGACGATAAACAGAGGGAATCCGGTCGTATGCTTTGGCGTGTGCAATGCCCGAACGGCGAAACATTTCGATTTCAATGGCTGTCTTGGTGCTGCGTGCCTGACGGATAACCGGGGTTCCATTGACAACTTCTGCATCAGGGAATAAAGCTGCCAGCCGTATGTATTCCGTGTAAGGCAGTTCGTCACCTTCCAACATCAGTTTGGTAGGCATAGGTAATTTTTCTTCCTCCAGAATACCCGGAATCTGTTCCGGTTTACGGACAGAGAAAATATGTTCTCCCGAAATGGTATTCGGGCGCTTTATAAACAGACGGGCGGGAGCGTTAAGCGGCAGGTATAGATATCCGCTGACAACGCGGCCATACGTATAGAGCAGATTTACATTGCAAGTGATCAGTGCGGCATCGATGCCTTGTTGGGCCATAAGCCAGCGAATTTTATCGCGGCGTAATTTTAATTCCGGTTGTAACATTTCAATATTATGTTTTTTGATTTCATGATGCAAAGTTAGGTTATTTTAGTTGAAAATGAAACCTTCGGAAAAAAAAGTACGCTACCTACGTCCTGTCACAGGAGGTAAGCAGCGTAAACCACAAATACAAATACAACTAAACAAAGTTTTTACTATCCGATCAGATGATTCCTTGCCCCATCATTGCGTGGGCCACTTTCATGAATCCTGCAATGTTGGCACCTTTCATATAATTGATATAACCGTTATTTTCAGTACCATATTTTACGCATTGGGTATGGATGTCACTCATGATCTGATGGAGATGTTTGTCCACTTCTTCGGCACTCCAGGAGATATGCATTGCGTTTTGGGTCATCTCCAGACCGGAAGTCGCTACACCGCCTGCATTGACAGCTTTACCCGGGCCATACATGATTTTTGCAGCAAGGAAGGTGTCGATTGCTTCGGGACGGCATCCCATGTTCGATACTTCACCTACGCACATAACTCCGTTGGCAACCAGTTGTTTGGCATCCTCTTCGTTTACTTCGTTCTGAGTAGCGCAAGGCATGGCGATATCCACTTTCTGTTCCCAGGGTTTCTTGCCTGCATAGAATGTGGCATTCGGATATTGTTCTGCATAAGGTGCTACGATATCATTGCCACTGGCACGAAGCTCGAGCATATAATCGATCTTTTCGCCGGAGATGCCATCCGGATCATAAATGTAGCCGTCGGGACCGGAGATGGTAACTACTTTCGCTCCCAATTCCGTTGCTTTTGTTGCCGCTCCCCATGCTACGTTACCAAAACCTGAGATAGCCACTGTCTTGCCTTCGAAACTCGTTCCTTTATCTTTCAACATCTGCTGAACAAAATAGCAGGCGCCAAAACCGGTAGCTTCCGGACGAATGAGCGAACCTCCGAATTCCATGCCTTTACCGGTAAAGGTTCCGGTGTGTTCGCGTGTCAGCTTCTTGTACATACCGAACATATAGCCCACTTCACGGCCTCCTACGCCTATGTCACCGGCAGGTACATCCATGTCCGGCCCTATATGACGCCATAGTTCAAGCATGAAGGCCTGGCAGAAGCGCATAATTTCCGCATCGCTTTTACCACGTGGAGAGAAATCGGAACCACCTTTACCGCCGCCCATCGGAAGGGTAGTCAGTGCATTCTTGAAAGTCTGTTCGAAACCTAAGAATTTCAGAATAGACAGGGTTACTGAAGCATGGAAACGGATACCGCCTTTGTACGGGCCGATCGCATTATTGAATTGTACGCGATAACCTAAATTGGTTTGTACTTCACCTTTGTCGTCTACCCACGTCACGCGGAATGTAAAGATGCGGTCCGGTTCTACAAGCCTTTCGATTATTTTGGCTTTTTCAAATTCTGGATGTTGATTGTATATATCTTCAATAGAGAGAAGTACTTCTTTGACTGCTTGGAGGTACTCAGATTCACCGGGATGCTTTGCCTCAAGAGAGGACATAATTTTCTGAATATTCATAATACTATGTTTTAAAAGGTTGATTCTGATAAAATGTCAACTGGTGACACTGCAAATATAGGAAAACTTTTCAATATATGTATATTTTATGAATATATTTTCGCTAAATAATGATAAAATGATAGTTAGGGGGGGTGGGCAGATCAAAGGGATTATGATTAGATAAGAGGAAGGGATTTACGATTAGACGATTTACTATTTACGATTGAAATTACACAAACTCCCATATATCCTTATATTATTACGGAATATAGTAGTTGCTTCAATCGTAAATAGTAAATCGTCTAATCGTAAATCCCTTCCTCTTGTTCTTTTTTAGAATGCGGGTTTCATTTTTAGGTTGTACATGATAAACCCATAGATATCGGCTTGTTCCTCCAATACTTTGGCCATCGGTTTACCTGCCCCGTGTCCGGCTTTACTGTCGATACGGATAATCGTCGGATTGGTGCCGTCATTGCATTCCTGCAAGGTGGCGGCAAATTTGAATGAATGCGCAGGAACCACGCGATCGTCATGGTCGGCTGTTGTAACCATGGTCGCCGGATATTTAGTGCCGGGTTTCAGGTTGTGCAACGGGGAGTAACCTTTCAAGTATTCGAACATTTCCTGGCTGTCTTCACTTGTGCCGTAGTCGCTTGCCCAGTTCCAGCCGATTGTGAATTTATGATAACGAAGCATATCCATTACTCCTACCTGCGGGATGGCTACTTTGAACAGGTCGGGACGCTGAGTCATGCACGCACCTACCAGCAGACCGCCGTTCGAACCGCCTACGATGGCAATTTTATCCGGATTGGTGTATTTGTTATTGATAAGATATTCGGCTGCTGATATAAAGTCATTGAATACATTCTGTTTTTGCATTTTGGTACCGGCTATGTGCCATTCCTCGCCGTATTCGCTACCGCCACGCAGATTGACCTGTGCATAGATACCTCCGTTTTCCAGGAACGGGATGCGGGAAGTTGTAAATCCGGGATTGAGGCTGATGCCAAAACCGCCATAGCCATAAAGGAATACCGGATTGTTTCCATTTCTTTCCAGGTCTTTCTTATAAGTAAGGAACATCGGAATCATGATACCATCTTTACTGGGGAAGAATGCTTGTTCCGTTACAAAGTCATCGGAGTTGAATTCTACTTTCGGAGCGCGGTAGAGCTCGTAAGAATTCTTATCCATGTCATATTTATAAATAGTGCCCGGAGTAGTGAAAGAGGTGAATACAAAGAAACATTCTTTGTCGTCTTTCGTGCCGCTAAAACCGACGGAACCTAATGACGGAAGCTTGATTTCGTGCATGTGTTCTCCTTTTTGGCTGTAAACATAAGCATGATTGGAGGCATCCTTGTCATAAGTCAGGAATAGTTTTCCTCCGATGACTTCTGCGCTCGACAGAACAGATTCCATCTCAGGTATGAGTTCTTTCCAGTTTTCAAGTTTCGGATTATTGATATCGGCTACCATAATCCGGTTTTTAGGTGCGCCGTAATTGGTGAATATATAGACATTATTATCGATAACTTCAATCGGAGAATATTGATAATCAAAGTCTGTAGTCAACTGTATAAAAGGAGCATTGGCTTTCTTCAAGTCCTTTATGAACAGATTGTTACCTCTTCCTGCACCGGATTCGTATACAAAGAGAATCCGTTCGTCTTCGCTTGTGCCGGTATAATAGAAACGTTTCGGATATGCCGGATTCTGATAAATCAACTTATCCTCTGTCTGGGGAGTACCTATCTTATGATAATATACCTTATGGTTTTCGTTTACGTTAGAGAATTCTTTGCCTTTTACCGGGGCATCATAGGCGCTATAGTAGAAACCGTCTCCCTGCCAGGCTGCTCCTGTAAACTTTGCCCATTCGATGTGGTCGTCGAGCAACTGGCCGGTAGCGGTATCCAGCACGTATATTTCCGTCCAGTCCGACCCGCTGCGTGAAATGGTGTAAGCAGCATATTTTCCATCATGGGAGAAAGAAAGGCCTGTCAATGCTACCGTGCCATCGTCCGATAATTTATTCGGGTCGAGGAATACACGCGGTTCTCCTTCGAGTGAATCCTGCACGTAGAGCACGCTTTGGTTCTGGAGACCGTCATTTTTGTAAAAGTAATACTTACCGTGTTTTTTGAATGGCGCACCTATTTTTTCATAATTAGCGAGGTTGGTCAACCGCTCCAATAACTGTTTTCTGAAAGGAATCTGAGCCAGATATTCGTTGGTTACCTTGTTTTCTGCCTCTACCCAGGCGGCCGTAGCTGCACTCGTATCATTTTCCAGCCAACGATAAGGATCGGCTACTTCCGTTCCGAAATATACGTCTACGGTGTCTACTTTCTCCGCTTTGGGGTAAGTTAACTTCTTTTGTTGAGGTGTACATGACATAACCATGATTCCACTAAGTAATAGGATTGTTTTTTTCATTGTTAATAAGTTGTTTGTATTGACTTAAAATACAAATATAGAGAGAAGTAATGAAATTACCGCCTTTGTTATCTAAAAATTCATTTCTCTTCTCTCTTCATTTGCATTTCACGATAAAAGAAGCGAACTTTGTCTGTCGATTTTTAACCACAGGAAAACCCATGCTCAGTAAATACAAATTAAACCAGCTTTATTTCAAAGATACGCAGTTTGCCAATCTGATGACGCGGCGTATATTCAATGTTTTGTTGATTGCTAATCCATACGACGCATTTATGCTTGAGGATGACGGGCGCATCGATGAAAAGATCTTCAATGAATATACCTCTCTTTCCCTTCGTTATCCCCCTCGCTTTTCGCAGGTTTCTACAGAAGAAGAGGCATTGACGCTGCTTGAAAATATGACATTTGATCTCGTTATCTGTATGCCGAGCACGGGTGATAATGACAGTTTTGATATCGGGCGGCATATCAAGAGCTTGTACGAGCATATTCCTATCGTGATTCTTACCCCGTTCAGCCATGGCATTACGGCGCGTATTGCCGATGAGGATTTGAGTGCGTTCGATTACGTGTTCTGTTGGTTGGGCAATACGGATTTGCTGGTGTCCATCATCAAGTTGATAGAAGATAAAATGAATTTGGAGCATGATGTGGCGGAAGTGGGAGTGCAGTTGATCCTGTTGGTTGAAGACGGCATCCGTTTTTACTCTTCTGTGCTTCCCAATCTGTATAAATTCGTTTTGAAGCAAAGCCAGGAGTTCTCTACGGAGGCTTTGAATGCCCACCAACGGACGTTGCGTATGCGTGGACGTCCTAAAATAGTGCTGGCGCGTACCTATGACGAGGCTATCACGATATACGGGAAATATAAGAATAATATATTGGGAGTGATCACCGATGTTCGTTTTCCTCGTGTGGAGCGTGGCGAGAAAGACGGGTTGGCCGGTATCAAACTTTGTGCCGCCATCCGGAAAGAAGACCCGTTTGTGCCTCTTATCATCCAGTCGTCCGAGTCGGAAAATGCTTTGTATGCGGCGAAGTATGGTGCCAGCTTCATCGATAAGAACTCCAAAAAGATGGACGTGGATTTGCGTCGCATTGTATCCGATAATTTCGGTTTCGGCGATTTTGTTTTCCGTAATCCGGAAACAGGGGAGGAGATTGCCCGTGTGCGGAATCTGAAAGAGTTACAGAATATTCTGTTTGCCGTGCCTGCCGAATCGTTTTTGTATCATATTTCCCGCAATCATGTATCCCGTTGGCTGTATTCGCGCGCCATGTTCCCGGTTGCCGAATTCCTTAAACCGATCACCTGGAACAGTCTTCAGGATGTGGACGCTCACCGGCGGATCATCTTTGAAGCCATTGTGAAATACCGCAAGATGAAGAATCAGGGAGTGGTTGCCGTTTTCAAGCGCGACCGTTTTGACCGTTATTCCAATTTTGCCCGTATCGGTGATGGCTCTTTGGGTGGAAAAGGCCGTGGTCTGGCTTTCATTGACAATATGGTGAAGCGGCATCCGGAATTTGAGGAGTTTGAGAATGCCCGTGTTGCCATTCCGAAGACAGTGGTGCTCTGTACCGATGTCTTTGACGAGTTTATGGATAGCAACAATCTGTATCAGGTAGCTCTTTCGGATGCCGATGATGATGTCATTCTTCGCTATTTTCTGAAAGCGAAGCTGCCCGACCGTCTGGTAGAGGATTTCTTCACGTTCTTCGATGTGGTGAAGTCGCCCATTGCCATTCGTTCGTCTTCGCTCCTTGAAGATTCTCACTACCAGCCGTTTGCCGGTATTTATAATACTTATATGATTCCTTATCTGGATGATAAATATGAGATGCTCCGGATGCTTTCCGATGCAATCAAAGGAGTATATGCTTCAGTTTATTTCAAGGATAGCAAGGCATATATGCAGGCAACGTCCAATGTGATCGATCAGGAAAAGATGGCCGTTATTCTGCAAGAAGTAGTCGGCAATCAATATGGTGACCGTTATTATCCGTCCATGTCGGGTGTAGCCCGTTCGCTTAATTACTACCCTCTCGGAGACGAAAAGGCGGAAGAGGGTACGGTGAATCTGGCTCTCGGTCTCGGAAAGTATATTGTGGACGGAGGAATGACGCTTCGTTTCTCTCCCTATCATCCCAATCAGGTGTTGCAGACCAGTGAGATGGAGATTGCCCTGAAAGAGACACAGACCCGCTTCTATGCGTTGGATTTAAAGAATGCCGGTGAAGATTTTTCTATTGACGACGGATTTAATCTGCTGAAACTTCACGTCAAAGAGGCGGAAAAAGACGGTTCGTTGCGTTATCTTGCTTCTACTTATGATCCTTATGACCAGATCATCCGGGACGGACTTTATCCGGGTGGGCGTAAGGTGATTACTTTTGCCAATATCTTGCAACACGACGTGTTCCCATTGGCGCGTATCCTGCAATTGGTTCTGAAGTATGGCGAACGTGAGATGCGCCGTCCTGTGGAGATTGAATTTGCTGCGACCATGAGCCGTGAGCAGGATAAGACCGGTACTTTTTATCTTTTACAGATACGTCCGATCGTCGATACGAAGGAGATGCTGGATGAGGATCTCACAGCCATTCCGGACGAAGATGTCATTCTGCGTTCCAACAATTCTTTGGGACATGGCATTATGAATGAGGTGTATGATATTGTTTATGTCAAAACCGATGGGTACAGTGCTTCTAATAACCAGACCATTGCTTGGGAAATAGAAAAAATGAATCAGCAGTTCCTTAATGAAGGAAAGAATTATGTGCTGGTTGGTCCCGGAAGGTGGGGAAGCAGTGATACCTGGTTGGGTATTCCTGTCAAGTGGCCGCATATCTCAGCAGCTCGTGTTATCGTTGAGGCCGGATTGACCAATTACCGGGTAGATCCGAGTCAAGGTACTCATTTCTTCCAGAATCTGACTTCGTTTGGAGTGGGATATTTCACCATCAATGCTTTTATGAATGATGGAGTTTATAATCAGGACTTCCTGAACGCACAGCCGGCCGTTGAAGAAACAAAGTTCTTGCGGCATGTGCGTTTTGAAAAGCCGATAGTGGTAAAAATGGATGGTAAGAAGAAACAAGGAGTGGTGATGATGCCGGGAATGTGAATTACTCCGTTAACCAACGGTTGAGGTTACGTTTCTCGGCACTGAACTCTACTCCTATCTTTATGAGTTTACGCCCGTCTGCCTGATAAGGAATCAAGTATCCTTTATCGTCTATTTGCTGTAAGGCTTCTTCGGCCGTACCATTAAGTTTGAACTCAAAAACATAGATGTATTGGAGGGTCCTCACTACAGCATCTGCCCACCCGCGACTGCTGCGTACTTCGACATCTGTGAACTGCCCCATGAGTTTGAAGACGAGATAGAATACTACCTGATAATGGCGTTCGGTCTTCGTGTTAAGCTCATAAGGGAAGTCTGCAAAAAAGGCTTCCATGCGGTTTAGAAAAGCTTCGACGTCGCCTGTTTCCAACTCATGGACAAACTTGCCTATGTAAAAAGCCGTGTCCCTCTCGGAGACAGGTGTATAAAAAGGAGCGGCAAAATTGAGAAAGCCGTATTCCACCTCTTCGTTCGGAAATCCGAGCGTGTATATGCGGAAGCGTTCATCAAATTTCTTGATAGTCAGGTAACCGCTTTGATAAACCATGGGGATGGGATTGTGTATATCCGCCCGATCGTCACTGAGCGATGCGGCAGAGACTTCGATACCATCGAGTTCCCGTAGGTCGTAGTCTGTTTTCTTCAACATTTCCACCAGGAAAGTGGGCGTACCACTGGCAAACCAATAACTGCCGAAGCTGAGTTTGGAAAGGGCGCTGAGCACACTGAACGGGTTGTACATCGGAGTGAATTCTTCATCGTGGGTGAAGCGGTATCCGTCGTACATCTGCGTCATTTTCTCCATAACTCCGGGATGGTCTGTCTTATTCTTTTCTGTCATTTGCAGAAGTTCGGGAGCAAAGGTCGCTTCTATTTCCGAGCGGGGCATCCCGCAAAGGGTATTGTAGGCAGAGTCAAAACTGATGTCATTCAACTGGTTAAGGTTGCTGAAGATTCCCATTTGAGCAAACTTAGTTACCCCGGTGATAAAAACAAATTGTAGCCAGGGATCGGCACTTTTCAACACAGAGTAGAAAGCTGTGAGCGTTTCACGGAAGTCGGCTTGTAACGCTTCGTCGTGAAAGGAGCGTAGCAGGGGTTTGTCATATTCGTCGATGAGCACTACCACGCGGCGTCCTGTCTGTTCATAGGCGTTGCGGATAACATTCATAAAACGAATGGAGTAACTGGGATTGGTACTGGTAATGCCATAGCGGGCTTCCCAATGTTTTAATTGGCTAACGAGTAAGTTCTCCAACTTTTCGCGGCTATCATACTTCTCGGCATTGAGGTCGAGATGCAGTACCGGATACTTGAACCAATCTTGTTCCAATTGTTCAATAGCAAGCCCTTTGAAAAGTTCTTTTTTCCCCTCGAAATAAGCTTCGAAAGTAGAGAGCAGCAGGCTTTTACCGAAACGACGCGGACGGCTTAGAAAACAGGGATTTCCTGCTTTTATCAATCGATAGGCTAACGCAGTTTTATCTACATAAAGAAATCCTTCACTGCGTAATTTCTCAAAGCTCTGTATTCCTATCGGGAGTTTTCGGAGCGGACTGTAGGGAATGATGGTTGTACTCATACTGCTCATTTGATTTTGTCAAATGCAAATATACGAAAAAAAGACAGATACAACGAAGGATAGCTTTGATGAAAATAAATTTCGGACTTGTTGGAGGAGGCTTCATCCGTTAGATAAGATACGGATATCTTTCTGAGCATTTTATTGCATTATTCACATGAAATTTCCCCCCCCCTCATCTCCTTCACCTTTCTTGCTTAATCGCCTTATTCATCGGAAATAGAGGGTGAAGGCCCGCTCCAGTTCTCCCGTCCTCATACAAATGTCTCTTAAGCACCGGGCATACAGTTCGTAAGCAATATGCATACGGATGTTGAGCACCAAGCATACGGATGACGGGCACGGTACTTGGCAATACAGGGTGGGTCTTCACCCTGTATTGCCGATGAATAAGGCGATTAAGCAAAAAAGGTGAAGGGAGTGAAGGGGTAAAAATATGCGGAATAGGCAGTCTGAAGAATAAAAAAACGTTTACTGGAGAAAAAGATGCTACATCTTTTTTTTAACATCAAGAGCTTTTTTAAAAACCTGTACATCTTTCTATTGTAGTCTGCTACGTCTTTTTTTGAAAGATGCTATATTTTTCAAAAAAGATGCTACGTCTTTTCATGGGCAGGTGAAATAAAGAAAAGCCGTCTCCAATTTCGGAAACGGCTTTTCTGTTATAAATGACTATAGCTTTTGAAAAACGGGCTTGCTGATTATAATATACCCTGAGCCATCATAGCTTTGGCTACTTTCATAAATCCGGCAACGTTGGCGCCTTTCACATAGTTCACATAGCCGTCGGCTTCAGTACCATATTGTACGCAGGCTTCGTGGATGTTCTTCATGATGCTCTTCAATTTTTCGTCTACCTCTTCAGAACTCCAACTCAGTTTGATAGAGTTCTGGGTCATTTCCAGACCGGATACGGATACACCACCGGCATTGGCTGCTTTACCCGGAGCATACAGGATTTTTGCATCCTGGAATACTTTGATGGCTTCCGGAGTAGAAGGCATGTTTGCACCTTCGGATACGGCCATTACACCATTGGCAACCAATTTGCGGGCATCGTCGCCATTGATTTCGTTCTGAGTGGCAGAAGGCAAAGCGATGTCACCTTTTTCACCCCAAGGACGGGCTCCTTCTACATATTTACAACCGTAAGTTTCTGCATATTCGCGGATACGGCCACGGTAGAGGTTTTTCAATTCCATGATGTAGTCCAGTTTTGCGCGGTCGATACCGTCCGGATCATAGATATAACCGTCTGAATCGGACATGGTAACTACTTTACCACCCAACTCCAGTACTTTTTCTGCTGTATATTGAGCCACATTACCGGAACCGGAAATCAGACAAACTTTACCTTTCAAGTCAGCACCTTTTCTCTTCAGCATTTCCATCAAGAAGTAGATGTTACCGTAACCGGTAGCTTCCGGACGAATCAGTGAACCACCGAATTCACGGCCTTTTCCTGTGAATGTTCCTGTAAATTCGTGAGTCAGTTTTTTGTACATACCGAACATGAAACCTACTTCACGGCCACCTACACCGATATCGCCTGCCGGTACGTCGGTCTCAGGACCGATATGGCGCCACAACTCTAACATGAATGCCTGTACGAAACGCATTACCTCTGCGTTTGACTTGCCACGTGGAGAAAAGTCGGAACCACCTTTGCCACCACCCATCGGCAGTGTAGTCAGTGAATTCTTGAATGTTTGCTCAAAGGCAAGGAATTTAAGGATACTGAGGTTTACAGAAGCATGGAAACGAATACCGCCTTTGTACGGGCCGATAGCGTTGTTGTGCTGAACGCGGTAACCCATGTTAGTCTGTACGTTACCTTTGTCGTCTACCCAAGTTACACGGAACTGATATACTCTGTCTGGAATGCAAAGACGTTCTATCAGATTGGCTTTGTCGAATTCAGGGTGTTTGTTGTATTCTTCTTCAATGGTAGAAAGTACTTCCTCTACTGCCTGATGATACTCCGGTTCATTGGGGAACCTTCTCTTTAAATCTTCTAATACCTTAGCTGCATTCATAATTGTTTTCTTTTATAAGTTGAGTTTATAAGTTTGCGAATATTGTTCTCTCTTGCGGTTGCAAAAGTAAATATAAAAATTGAACTTGCAAACATTTTATAAAGAAAAACGGGATAAAATATCAAAAATGATATTTTATCCCGCAAAAATAGAATAAAAAGATATTATTTATTCTTTTTAAGTGATTTGTAAACGGGAATGAATACTAATGCTGCCGAAATGATAAGCATTAGTATTGTTGGTCCGTCAATACGTTCGGCATATACCAATACTATATAGCAAAGCGCCACCCAAAGAAGGATGATGCAAACTATTTGTGATCTGGATAGCGGACGTTTCATTTACCTGCTTTTTTCTTGTCTACAATCGCGTCGATAACAGCTACTGCCGTAATGTTTACGATGTCGCGTACGGAGCTTTCGATGTCGGTAAAGTGAATCGGTTTGTTCAGTCCCATCTGTATCGGGCCGATGAATTCCGTATCCGGATCCATCGCCTGCAATAACTGATATCCTGCATTGGCAGAACTCAGGTTCGGGAATACCAACGTATTGACATCTTTACCGTAGAGACGTGTAAACGGATATTTAGAGTCACGAAGTGTACGGTTCATGGCAAAGTTCACCTGCATTTCACCGTCGATGGCCAATTCCGGGTATTCTTTCTGCATGTATGCTACTGCTTCATGTACTTTAAGCGGGCTACCTGCCTGATCGGAACCGAAATTGGAGTAACTCAACATGGCAATCGCCGGTGTATGGTTGAAGAACCGAACAGTCTGGTCTGCTAATTTGGCTATATCTATTAAAGTGGAAGCATCCGGATGCCGGTTGATCAAAGTATCTGCCAGGAAGTAAGTTCCTTTTTTGGAATTTAGGATGTGCATGGTCCCGAAATGATTGTATTCCGGGCGGATGCCGATCACCTCTTTGGCTACTTTGATGGTATTGCTGTATTTGGTATACAATCCGGTGATGAATGCGTCGGCATCTCCGGTTTCCACCATCATCATACCGAAGTAGTTACGTTCGAACATTTTGTCATTGGCTTCATCGTAGGTGGCTCCTTCGCGGGCACGTTTCTGTGAAAGGATCTGTGCGTAACGTTCGCGGCGTTCTGCTTCGCGGTCATGGCGCAGATTGACGATTTCGATACCTTCCAGACTCAGGTCGAGTTCTTTTGCCAGTTTCTCGATACGTTCTTCGTTACCTAATATAATAGGATGGCAGATACCCTCCGCTTTTGCTTCTACGGCAGCTTTCAGCATGTTCGGGTGACCGCCTTCGGCAAATACGACACGTTGCGGGTGGCGGCGTGCCGTGTCATAGAGTTGGCGGGTAAGCTGGGATTCTTGTCCCATGAGTTCGCGGAGATGTGTTTTGTATCCATCCCAGTCTTCGATATTCTTACGGGCTACGCCGCTTTCCATAGCAGCACGGGCTACGGCGATGGAAACTTCCGTTATCAGACGTGGATCTACCGGTTTCGGTATGAAGTATTCCGGACCGAACGTGAAATTGTTTACATGATAAGCTTCATTTACCACATCGGGTACAGGCTGCTTGGCCAGATTGGCAATTGCGTGTACGGCAGCTATTTTCATCTCTTCGTTGATCGCTTTTGCCTGCGTATCCAGAGCACCACGGAAGATATACGGGAAACCGATTACGTTGTTAATCTGATTCGGATAATCGGAACGTCCGGTTGCCATCAGCACGTCCGGACGGGCGGACATGGCATCTTCATAAGAGATTTCCGGTGTCGGATTGGCCAGGGCGAATACGATAGGAGAAGGAGCCATACTGCGTACCATGTCTTGCGACAGCACGTTGCCTTTAGACAGGCCTAAGAAAACGTCTGCTCCCTTGATGGCTTCTGCTAAGGTATGAATATCCGTACGGTCGGTGGCGAAATAACGCTTTTGTTCGTTCAGATCGGTACGCGCTTTGCTGATTACGCCTTTACTGTCCAGCATGACAATGTTTTCAAGGCGTGCGCCGAGTGATACGTATAGTTTGGTACACGATACGGCAGAGGCGCCGGCACCGTTTACTACGATTTTTACATCTTCAATTTTTTTACCGGCCACTTGCAAGGCATTTACCAGTCCGGCACTCGAGATGATGGCCGTTCCGTGTTGGTCATCGTGCATTACGGGAATGTCGAGTTCCTCTTTCAGGCGGCGTTCTATTTCGAAACATTCCGGAGCTTTGATATCTTCGAGGTTGATACCTCCGAAAGTCGGTGCAATGGCTTTGACAGCCTCGATAAATTTATCCGGGTCTTTTTCATCGACTTCGATGTCGAATACATCGATACCGGCATAGATTTTAAACAGAAGGCCTTTTCCTTCCATTACCGGTTTGCCGCTCAGTGCACCTATATCTCCCAAACCGAGGACGGCTGTTCCATTGGAGATAACAGCTACCAGATTGCCTTTGGCTGTATATTTATAAGCATCCTGCGGGTTCTTTTCAATTTCAAGACATGGTTCGGCCACACCGGGCGAGTAAGCAAGCGATAAGTCGGTTTGTGTACTGTAGGGTTTGGTTGGAACTACTTCAATTTTACCGGGTTTGCCCTGTGAGTGATAGAGCAAAGCGGCTTCTTTCGTTATTTTTGCCATGATAGTGCGTTTTAATAAAAGTTATCATTTGTCTGCAAATGTAGGAATAAAAGTTAGAAACTGTAGTCTATCTGTCATAAATTCTATTAAACTAATAACATAAAGGCACAAAAAGAGAAACGATACTTCTTCTTTTCGTGCCTTTATTGCATATTTATAACAAAGTTACTGTATGAATGTTTTCGGTCCGAGGATGTCGTACATGTCGCTTACATTCCGGGTACGCAGTATTTCTCCGTTAGGGGCATAAAAAAGCTGATATTTAATGTCTACGTTCGGCTGTCCCACTTTGATGACGATGATCGGCTCCCATTTCGGAAACTCTACGTAAGTTACATCCAGAACTTCCCAGGCAGCATAGTTACTGGCTGCAAAGGCATTATATACAGGAGGGGTAAGGCGGTCCGTACTTATCAGTTCAGTCTGTATCATCACCCATTGCGCCTGTGTGTTGAACCAGACATTTTTCTCAAGGCCGTTCATCATGAAGTCGGCACAGTAATAACCGTCATCCTGCGACCAGGCTATGTCCTTGGCATCGGGATACATCTTTTTGAGTGCGGCCTGTACATTGGCCGGTGAATATCCGGCAAAGGCGGTGGTGGTAACTGCCAGCATGGCCAGCAATATACCGAATTTTAATTTTATCATAGTTAAAACAGTTTGGGTTAAGTGACTTTTGCCGATTAGAACAGCCA
>NZ_HF991017.1:0-20511 GCF_000432295.1 Bacteroides sp. CAG:189 | reverse complement strand
GCTTTCCAGGCGTGCCTCTTCAACCACTCGAGCACCTCTCCTTATGGTTATCGGGCGGCAAAAGTAATGGTTATTTTTGAGATTCGCAATAAAATACTCCTTATTTTAATTCTCTATCAGCAGAAAGATTATATTTCTCTTGCCGACGAAACTAAAATAAGGAATATAAACCATGTTGTACCTAAAAGAAAATTCAATTAATTGCTAAGGACAACTCAATTAATTCCCAAGTACGATAATCTTAAATTTGCAAATTTCTTTTGAAACTGTATGCACTTGCAAGATATACATACCCGGCGTTAAACCCTCAACCGGAACAGCTCGCTGATTATCCTCTATCGAGACGACTTCAACCCCTTCCAGATTAAACAAATGTGCTGATGTGAAATTTCCTTCTATGAAAACTTCTTTACGAGCCACTGTAGGAGAAACCTTAATTTCATTTTGTGTAGCAGCAGCCAGCCCTGTAGTAGAATTTAAATTAGGACGAGTTTCCTGTACAAATTTCCGCATAAACGCAGCTTGTTCTTTTGTAAACATGCAAGCGCAGTCCAAAGCATAATCCATATAATTCTCTGTCTGTACCAGATGTCCGCATTGGTAAACCGGTTCTTCACAACCAAGCACAGCATACTGTGTAAACTGAGTATATGGAGTATCCTCAAATCCATCATCCATCGGAACGTAAATGCCATTTTTTTCTACAAGGACAATATTGGGATGACGTAATCCGAAATAGTGTCCTAACTCATGAATGGCTGTCTTGAAAGTCGCTCTATCATTTATTTCATTTTTACCTCCAAAAGTATAATAAACATCCACCGTCAGACCATCCAACATAGAACCTTCCTCTGAGTCAAGCCAGTTCTGCCAGAACGTCATATCCTGTTTTTCTACCCAATTCAGATAATCCTGATATGCCGAACCGGACTCAGGGTTAGTAACAAATCCCCCTACCGTGCTCAGTTCATTCCAACCTCCCAAGTCAACGACATAAATATTGATATAGCGTTTGTGATCCCAATTACGGGGAGACAAGTCATCATTAAACTTATAAGCATATTTCTCCCAAATCGTCGTTCCCTCCAACAGGTAAGCATTTTCTTTTGTCTGATAGAAAACCACCCCGGTAGTCGCATTCCCCGACGGATCGACTTTTGCCAATTCAAACTGGATATGCGGGTTACCTATTACACCTTTAAATTGCTCACGCACACTCGCATCATTAGTCGAGCCATACGCTTTATTCAACTCATCAATCATTTTTTGTGCTTGCGCTTCCGTAATAGACTTTGACGGAGTATTCGGATTGTATACAACGTGCACTACTACCGGCAATTTGATTACTTCATTCTCACTTAATGACGCAATGGGCTGAGACATTACTCTGGTTTTAGGCGATACGGTAAACGCCGCACTGTCTGACATATGAACCGGACTTGCCATATTCATATTTCTGGCAACAGAAGGTTCCGGAGCCTGCAGTAACTCACAGTAACCATCATCGTAATCTTCATAAATAGAAGGGTTATTATTCTTCATATATTCCTCCAAATTGGGAGTAACCAATGACATACCATTCACTTGGGCACACAACATTCCGGCAGACATTTCATACATTTGCGGAGCGTATACCACTCCATTGGCCGCAGGAGTAGGAGCACCGCTACCAGACACCTCCCAAAAGTCGATATTGAAAAAGCCATTCAGTGTAATACGGGCAGTAAAATCTTCCGGCTTGGTGTAACGGCTATAACAAGTCGGAGCAAACTTAATGACCGGAACTTTTCTGCCATCAATATCCAATTCTTTCTTATAGCTGACCTCCACCCAGTCGTAAATCGTATTACCATCTTGCCCGAACTGGGTAATAACCCAAGCATCTCCCGGTTTTGCATCCATATCGATCCATTTAAACCAGAATTTCTTAGGCATATCTCCAACAGTGAAATCCACGTCGCGAAGAATATATGATTTGTTTCCTTCCCTAAAAGCATAAAACGTACCACTCTCTTTGACTGCCTTTCCTTGTTCCGACATATTATGCCCTGTTTCATACCGCCAGAGTTCTATTTTTGCCGCCAATATTTCCTCTTCAACTTCGTCGGCATCTTTCTGACCGTTTCCATTACGATCCACAGCAGCCTTTATAAGTTCATGTGCTGTTACTTTGTATTTACGGAATCCATAACTATATTCTCTGGCAATCCAGTAATTCCAATGAGAACCGATTTCTGCCAAAGGCTTTGTCCCTCCATCTGTCGGAGCAGCAATAGCCTCGGCAAGCGAGAAACTTGCCAAGGCTACACATGCGAATATATATGAGAAGAATTTATTCATAGATATATATTTTTTCATTATAAATCTTACCATCAAGAATCAATGTAACAATATACAACCCGGCTTCCCAATTACTTGTATTCAAAGCATACTGATTAGAATTCAATCCTGACACACGTATCAACTCTAAACCGGCAATAGAATGAATGAAAACAGCACTGATAAGACCTTCCGTTTGTACACATATCTCTTTTGCAGAAATATTATAATATACATCTGTCTTTTGTGATGTTTCCGTGTTATGTATAGAAGTAGGAACAAAAGGACTGTAAAAATAAGTAATAGGGTTGTTAGGCACCCAATCATTTTTATACGACTGATAGGTTTCTCCTGTTATTTTTTCCAGATTATTATTTGCATCGTAAGTATATGTCACTTTTGCATTTACCTCTATTGTACCTGTAGAGTAATCTTGTCCGGCAGATTCTTTATATGTTACCTGGCCATTATCATTATAAATATACGATTCCCACGAATATAATTTCCAATCTCCAGATTGGTAATCCTGATTATAGAATTCTCTCTTTGCCAACAGGTTTTTATCATTATAAGTGAGTACCGAATAATTACTTAACCTCCAAGTACCTTCTTCGCCGTCTGTTCCTGCTGTATAAAAATAATTTTCTGCCTTTTTAGGCAAATCAATGCCGGCAAATTCCATATATTCTGTTTTTGAACTCTTTTCCATAGGTTTAATCCCTGTTTCCCACGGAGCACCGGCTGGACGAGCCGATTCAATCTTCGTTTTCAGTGACCCATCCTCCAGATATTCATAGTCATTAATAGAATTATCTACAAAAGCTTCAATATTGTCATTATACCGATAGGTCGTTGATTTTATCAACTGCCCCTTCGCATTATATTCATAATCTATATAACTGTTCAATTGATATTCGGGTGTACCACCGTAAGAATTATTACGATAAGTAGACTCTTTTAACAAAAGACCTGCTTGGTCATACGTATATTCAATCGAATCTCCATATGCAGGTGCATAAGCCGGAGTAGACCACTCACTATAACTGATAGACACTTCATATGCTTTGCGCTTTTCCGAATCGTATCCGTACACAACTTTCGCACTCGGTTTGCCTTCCCTTGTTTTTGTCACAACAGAATCTAAAACAAGTTCAGCATTTTCACTTGTTATTGCCGCTGCCATATTCCGGTTTACAACCTGTCCCATCATAGCACTGCTTGCTATCAATGCCATTCCCAATAGTAGTACTGTTTTCCTCATAATACCTCGTTTTATAAATTAATACTGAAAAATAGTTTATACTTCTGTCCCCACTACGATCGTAGAGACAGAAGATTATATATAAAATAGTTAGTTAATAAATGGATACTGTATCGGTTCCTTGGATAGGATAATTGTATTTGTAGGACGATCATCCTGTGTCAACTTAATCTTAGTCGGACGTCTCGGATCATCAACCGCAGTAATCGTATAAGTCTGTTTTCTCGACATGAAAAGCATGATACTCCACCACGTAGCATAACCATCCGGAATAAAATTCTTATACTCCCCACCCATATATCCACTGTACTCCATAATTACTTTATCCTTACCGGATAATTCATAGTACATCAGTGCATCCGAAAAACCAAATCCAGACTCATTCGTATACCATACATAATCTAAAACGCCTTCCCCATAGGGTTCAAATCCTACATATTGTACCTTTTCAGCTCCGACCGGACTGTTTGCATCTATAATTTCCTGCCAAAACCCTTGTCCGACAGGACCAAGACCGCTAAATGAAAGATACCATACATTATTCACAAACATGGCGTTCAACGGATAATCCGGTATAAAATGTACAGACGGATATTCCGGTGAATACAGATAACTATCTTCCCCCTCATCTTTATAAACCAATGAAGTAAACGTTTTACCATTCAGCGTAAAGGGTTGATAAAATTCAAGCCCATCCGATGTCAACACGAAGGGAGCATATGTATATACAACATTATCATCCTCTTTTTGGGTGATTACCAAACGGTTCCAAGAAACAGTAAGATCCTGTGAATAACTACCGTCTTCAAAAATGAATGCAGGATATTCTTGCATGATATCATTCATCTTGAAAATCTTCTCTATATATTCATCCCAATCAACTCCATCGGCTACCGGAGTCATAACTGCCAATGAACCGGATTTCGTTCCTTTCAATACAACTTTTTCCGGAGTACATTCTTCCATAACCGTAAAGTCGTAGTCACCTTCCATACCGGTTCCTATACTCCCCACACCACTATCAGGTGAGGCAAAAAAGTGAATGATGGAATTATAAGTATCAAACGACAATACCGCACCGGCCGACTGTTTCAATGAGTATAAACTTGTCATTCTCTCACCGACCCCGGCTACGTCACTGGCTGCCGTCACCTTTCCATCTGCAGAAAAATACAGGAACAAGTTATACCCCCCATACTTTTGATTTGCATTAGGATAATATTTCATCAACCATCCGTTTTTTGCACTTAAAAGTACCTCATTCACCTGTGCCAAAGAAGCTTCTATACGATTGGCTGATGAGTCGTCAAACAAATCCTTTTCCTCCGGCGAACAAGCGATCAAAGTGAACGCAATAAAAAAAGACAATATATAATTTATTCTTTTCATAATTCGTATCTTATTTTAAACTACTTAAATCAAGGGAAGATATCTCGGCCGAACGGCGCTGAACAATAGTACGAAGTTCGTCCAGACTGATGTTCCAGGAAAGGTCTAAATACTCCTTCACCAACTCCAGTTTTTGCTGTAAGGCCTCTTTCCCATCACCAGCCATGTCCATTCTTTCTCTCCACCATTGTGCATTGTGGGTCACATAATTGGCAATCATTTCTACAAAGTCTTCCTGAGGTTCCGTACTGGCATAATTAGATATAAAACCCAACTCCAAAGCTTCTTCTTCAGTCAAGTTTGTCCAACTGGGACCTGTATACTTTCCGACTGTAATTTCATTATATTCTATCGGATAATCCTTGGTCTGATGCAAAATATGGGCAAATTCATGATGCATCGTTTTAAAATACCATTCATTCAGTATTTCCACATCCGGATTTTCCGTATCCAACTCATTTACATTGTATAATACAACTTTCAACCCACCTTCGGCGGTTCCCAATACAACCGAATGAGAATCCGGATTATAGGCTTTCGACCCAATCAAAGTGATGATTTTCGGACAATATGTTTTAATAAATTCTCCGTTGTCGTCCATCAATTCTTCATAAGATTGCAACCAAAGAAACTTTACCAATTTGGCCAATGCCACAGACTTGCCATACTCCGCCGGTACCAGATTATATTGTTGGTCGGATTCCTTATCCTCAAATCTATATTTAAAATTAATGTTATACGGATCTACATATTCCGTCAGAAGCCAATTATCAAATTCATTTCTTTCGGGAGTTTCCGTATCGAAAATGCTGTTATCACTCAATGCATCTTCATTGCAGGAAGTAAGAAATACTCCCGCCATTACTGTTACAATAAATATCCACTTATTATATTTCATAGTTCTTTCCTTTTTTATTTTTTATCTTGGATTAGCTTGCAGACCTGCACTTATAACATCCTGAGGCAACTGGAAAGCGCGGCGCGGATCATCTTTCTTCAATACGATATCCGAATTTCCGTCACGATTATGAGCAAACTCAATACCATAACGTTTCAAATCAAACCAACGCATACCATCGTGAAGCAATTCGATACGACGCAAATGAAGAATCAATTGAAGCATATTTTCTTGCTGTGAACCCTCTTCTATCGCAAAACCAATAGGATTCAAACGCTTTTTGATACTGCGTAGCTCAGTATTCTCTGCAGAAGCGTAACCTATACCATCATAGAAACGGTTGATTTCCCGTAGAGTGGTAGAGGTTTTAGTCGTACTGTGCGACTTAATCCACATATTGATATCAGCCAACGCCTTATTCTCATTTTCTTCTCCACCCAATACCGTATAGGCCTCTGCACGACAAAGAAGAGTTTCGTCTGTTCTGAAAGGTATATCTAAATAATGTACATAACCGACACCGCTCTCTTTATCGATATATTCAAAATATATCTGAGTCTTAAAGAAATTATTCTTGGTTTCCAATGCACTGATCTGATTTAGCATAGCCAACTTGCCCCAAGGACAGGTATTATCACTATAATAAGCTGCCACAGTTTCGTTTGTAAAAATATCATTACCGTGCCCGTAACGTTCACCCAATGTGTAAGAACCCAATACATAACCAGTGTTCGAATAAGAAGGTAAAAACATCAAATTACAAGCCAATTTCGGATCATTGTATACATTAGCCACATCCTTTGAAGCCGATTTAGTGATAGCGCTCCAATCACGCAACACCTTGCTGGGTACACTGCCGAGTACCCGGTCGGCAGCAGTAATCACTTTATCCCATTGCTGGGTAAACAAATAAAAACGGGCCGCAAATGCATAGGCAGCTTTTATGTTGAAATGATATTTGGGAACCGAATACAGATCATCATTTATCAATGGCAACCCCGCCTCCAAATCTTCCTGAATATGCTTATATGTCTCAGCCAACGTACCTCTCTCATAGTATGGTCTTACTTCCGTTTCCGGTTTCACAGCATACGGAATACCCAACTCCGCAGAAGCGGTAGCAGAATTATAATGCACACAGAAAAGATTTGCCAAAATGAAATGAGAATAGGCACGACACAGCAATGCCTCTCCTTTATATGCATTCATATGAACCGGATTCCCTGCTTCTTCTATTTTCTGAAGCACCTGATTAGCAGCAGCTATGGCATTATAATGAGCATCCCACAGCATTTTTGGAGAATCATTCGATTCAATGGTTATATCTTTCCACAGATAAGCTTCTTCTTGCTCCTGCCCTATCAAATCATAACTGATACCATTATCCATTGCATTATCCGATGACATTTCCGTCAACATAATATAAGTAGTAGTAGGATAAGCAGAAACAAGCAACTTGGCCATTTTGTCTGCCGAGTCTATTTCGGTACGATTGTCCGGAAGAGTATCGAGAAAATCACTACAGGAAGCCAATGCCAAAACTCCACTCAACGCTATATATAATATATTTCTTTTCATAATTATCTTCAATCTATTAAATACCTAATCTCAATGTCAATGTAAATTGTTTAGGAACAGGAACTGCTACACCTCCAGAATTGAAAAATTCAGGATCTTGCCCGTTCAATTTCTTATCGGCATACAGCAAGAATAAATTCGTACCCTGTATCTTCAATGACAAATTGCTCAAACTCAACTTGGAAACCATTGTCTTGGGAAATTCATAAGTTACCGAAATCTCTTTCATACGAATAAAATCTCCCTTAGCAATACGTTCTGTAGAATAATTATAGGCATTATAAGCCTTATTCAAATATGAATTCATCGTGTTCTGACGCAAATCTGCAATGACCGGAACAGTGGTTATTTTTTCGTCACCAGCCACCGTCCAACGATTTTTAAACTCCCTTGGCGTAGCATCCAAATCTGAATAAGCATTATGGAATACCGGATCCAAACGAATCACATTACCGAATGAATAAGTCATGAACACATTCAATTTAAAGCCTTTGTAAGAGAATATATTACCAAAACTACCCGTAATGGTAGGATCCGTTGAACCTTCATATACCAAATGTGACTTATTCTCACGCTCTTGAAAATTAATATCCGTTACCGTCAATTCACCTTTCTCATTGATAAAAGTCGGCAAACCTTCTTTATTCAGCCCTTGGAAGTTCAAAGAGTATAACGAACGTACCGGATTCCCTTCCAACGCAAAGCCACTACCCGAAATCATAGACATGACATTCGCATCCGACTTCAATTCTGTCACTTTATTTTTTGCATTGGAAAAAATAAAGTCCGTAGTCCATTTAAAATTCTTTGTACTTATATTACGAGTGGATAAAGTAAATTCCACTCCATGGGATTCCATACTCGCTACATTGGCTAATTTTGAAACCTGGCCACCTACACCCATGGTATTTATTAAACCGATCAAATCATAGTTATTACGTTTATACCAATCGACCGCCAGATTAATCCGATTCTCCAAAAATCCCACTTCTGCGCCAATATTCAACTCATGTTTCTTCTCATAGGTCAACTCACTGTTCTCCAAATCGGTAATCTGCAATCCGGATTCATTGACACTCGATAAAGGTCGCCAAGGATTATACCCCATAATGACAGCCAAAGAATTCGTTACGTTAGCGGGGCCACGGTCAGCAGTCAAAGAGTAAGACGCTTTCAGTGTAAAGTTAGAGAGAGATGGGCGTAATGATTCAAAAAAACTTTCTTCATGCATATTCCATGCCCCCGAAACGTTCCATGTAGGTAACCAACGCGCTGAACGGCTTCTTCCCAATTTATTAGAACCTTCATAACGCATCGTTCCATTTATTGTGTATTTTCCTTGATATGAATAAGTAGCTGTACCGAAAAATGATACTTCACGGGATTTCGTACGACTCACAGTATAATAAGCGGTATTTTCCTCATTTCCTTGTTTAAAATAACGATAATCATAATTAGAGAGCATTCCCATGTCGTACTGCATACCGACACCATTAAACCAACTCCTACTACGATCGGTACCATTCAATTCCATACCACCGAATACATTCAAAATATGATCATCTTTGTATACATCATTGTAAGTCATAGTAGCACGAAAATCATAACTACTCATGCCGTATTTCGTTTCACGATAAAAACCTCCCACAGGAAGTACACTTACCGGCAATGAATTTGTATTATCCGGGTCCGTATACAACCACGGATTTGCGTTACGCATAGTCGCATCGTCCATAGCACGAAATGCCCAAGCCTGATTGGAATGATCCGTTATCGAATGAGTCTGGGTTGTGGTAGAATACTTGTAAGCTCCCAAAGCCGACACTTCTACTTTCGGAATAATTTTCCATCTCGCCTCACCCTGAAAACGCATATCAACCACATTCAAATCCATGTAGTTATTTTCCAATTCGTGAAAAATATTGAATGGAGCATAATTGCGTACATAATATTCATCCGGATCCAATGTACGCGATGTATTCAAAGCAAATGAATACGGATTGATATCGAAATCACGTTTCACCTCACCACTGACAGGATCTGTTTGTGAGCCTAATGCTCCCGGAGCCTTTTGTTTACGATAAGAGACATTACCGATCAGATTCAAAGAGAAATTCTTAAAAATATTATATAGCGCATTCATGTTGGCTGTATAACGTTGAACTGAACTTTGAGAATACCATCCCGGATCATTCAATACACTAAGTGATGTATAATAGGAAGCTTTATCAGTACCGGTCGACATGCTGACTGCATGATTCTGAGAAACACTATTAGAAAACAGAAGATCGAACCAATCCGTATTCCGGTATTCGGCATCACGCAGATAGGCGTTCATTGTTTCCGGCTTGTTAGCAAGCATATATTGTCCTGTGACCGGATCATAAGTATTCATCAAATGATACATTTTTCCATAAACACCACTGTTGGCCGCACGATAAGATTCGGCAAATTTCAAATAACCACCGGCCTCCATTTCTTTATATACTCCCATCTGTTCTTGGGAGTTCATAATATTGAAGTTACGGTAACTCGGTTTCATACGCATGGAAAACTCTCCCGTATAACTGATCTTATTAATACCGGACTTACCTTTCTTTGTCGTTACCACAATTACACCTGCCATTGCACGGGCACCATATATGGAAGTAGCCGAACCGTCTTTCAATATCTGAAAACTTTCAATATCATCGGCATTCAAACCGGCAATAGCCGAACTGACCAACGTTTCCGCATCACCGGAAGAAAGTTCGTCAGCGCTGACTTCTGTCACATTCTCCATAATAACTCCATCTACTACCCACAACGGCTTAGAGCTACCATAAATAGAGGTTGCTCCACGTACACGGATTTTGGGAGCAGTACCAAATGTTCCGGAAACATTCTGTACGGAAACACCGGCAGAACGCCCTTCCAAAGCACGGCTAATATCCGGGATACCATCCAACTTAGTAGCTTCTCCCGACAATTTATCTGAAGCACCGGTAAAAAGACGTTTGTCCATTTTTTGCATACCGGTCACCACGACTTCATCAATCATCTCACTATCCGATTCAAGCACTATTATCAAATTAGGCTTAATCGACACTTCCTGTGGTTTCATGCCCACATATGAAATCTGGATTTTTTTTGCGTTGGACGGAATGTTAGATAAAACAAATTTACCATCAATATCGGTCACTGTACCGATCCCCGTATCCTTAATTAATACGGAAGCACCAATAACGGGCTGACCGTCGTCAGCTGAGGTTATAACACCTGTAACTTTTGAAATTTGGGCCACTATCAAATTAACTCCCATCAAACAAAAGCATAGTAGTAGCAGTAGTTTCTTTTTCATATTAACTATTTTGGTTCATTTTCAAAGAGAGAAAAAGTGTCAATTATACGACTTCTTCTGTTAATGAACGCAAATATAGCCCATCTGATTTCCCGAGAATATTTTTGTTGTATTTATAACTACTTTCAATATAATAGAATATACTTCAAAACTACGCACATGGGATATAATCACTTAATAAACAGTATTATATAGATTCAAAAAAAATCAAGTTATATTCTCGTTCCGATATATATTCGTTCTTTCCGGAAGTGTGTTTTTATTCATTAAAAGAGATACGATTTACCTGTCAAATCCATAAAAGAACATCTTGAAATTCATCATCAACTTTGTTCTATCTCCAATAAATAATCATAAATATCCTTTGAAGTATCTAAATCAAGCTTCTTCTTTAAACGAAATTTTCCGCTTTCTACCCCTCGTACCGACTTATTGGTTAAGTTGGCTATTTCCTTTGTATTCAAACCTAATTTTATTAATATGCACAAGCGTAAGTCCAATATACTCAAATCAGGATGTTTCTTCTTCAATTTATTATAAAAGTCCTGCGCTTCTTGTTCCACATAAAATGCAAAATCTTTTCCCAACTTCTCTGGGGTCAGAAACCCCAATATATCTTCAATTTCCTTTATCCCTTTCAATACATCCGATTTGCTTCCAGCCATACTTTTAATACGTGTCACGATTTTCCAGAACTGGGGCATTATCTCAGTCAAAGCCATCGTTTTCAACAACATATCATTTCCATTACCTGATTCGGACAAAGATTCACCATTCTCTCCATTGGAATCACTGTCACTCAAAGGAGTTTCCACCTCCATTTCTGTTCCAACGCCTCGTATTACTTCTTTCTGCTTTTTAACAGCCGATCTCCATTTGCAGAAAACAAAAACCAATAATAATAAAGTTACTATCCAAAGACAACCCTTTATTGAAAAGTGTTCTTTCTCTTCCAATTCAGAGAGAATCCGTAAGAATTTAACATTATACTCATCCAATTGCGTATATTTAGAACTCTTAATAGCCTCCATGACGAGTGAACGAGCCTTTTCATATTCTTTATTATCAATTAAGAACTCACAATACCCGGTCAGAATAATAGAATACACTACTGGAGCCTCCTCTTTAGACATCGCAAGGCTTTCAATAAAATATTGCTCGGCTAATCCTTTTTTTCCCAGATGATAATATGCAAGAGCAAGATTTCCGGTAGAGATAGCTTCATGCTTCTCTAAAATAACAGATAATCTTCGAGTCTCCAGATATTTCTCCAATGCTTTTGCATATTGCTCAGTTTCCACATAAATATCCCCCAAATTGGACTGAGCATGAAACATGGCTTCAGTATCATCAATCTGTTCGGCTTCATGCAGGGAATACAATGCGTATTTTTCTGATAAATCATATATCTTTTGCATTCCGTATGTGGAAGACAACCCCATGTAAGCCATAGCTCTCTTATGATAAGCGCTATCCGGCAATTCCTGCACTAATCTTGTATAATTATACTCGGCCTGAGAGTAATTCTTCGTCAACGCTTGACTCCATGCCGAAGTACTGAGTAACTGATAATAGATATTTCTAACTGTTTTATTCTGCTTTTGTTTTGCAGGAATACTTTCATAACAGTCCCATGCCTCTTTATTGAAAGTACTTCCTCTCATCAAATCTCCATTGTTATTACAATAAGAAATGGAATCCAATAACCCGGCAAGACTATCACACATTAACTTCAACGAAATATCACTTAACGGCACAGCCCAAACTTTCTGTCCCAAAAGCAAAAACAGAACTAACCATATTCTTATTATACAAATCCTAAATTCGATCTTCTTCACCGACTTCATACACACATAACCCCACTAATATTATTCTCCTTCTAACAGAAATAGTAAGTCTTTTTTTTGCAAATTTAATAATAATATTCGCAAAACGAACGAATTTTATATATTAACAAGATCAAAATATTAGAGATTCCTGCATTTTGTATACAGATTCATTTTTATTCTAAAATAAAAAAAGAGTAAATAGATTAATCCTGTATAATAACTGTATAGTTATCAAAAAAAAGCAATTATCCATTCAAAACATAATTATTTCACGAAAGATATACAGATTCATATCTGTTATTACGAATATGTAAAGTTGATCAGTACAATATTCTTAAATTTGTAGATCAAGACAATATGATTATCACAGATAGGTGAAATACGACAGTTATATTACCCCTAAAGTATAAGGTCATTCCGGACATAAGCAGACATATGATTCCAAAAGTATACTCTTTTATGCACTAAAAGTATATACTTTTGAAGTGTAGAAGTATATACTTTTAGAATACAAGAATATATACTCTTACAAATGAATAATGACCATTGATATTGAGTGAGAATCAAAAAATTATGTGGGTACAACTTCACTCATGAAGAAATCACCTATCTACGGAAAGCATCATAAAATAATTCTACCATCAAGATTGAATTATTGATGAAAAAAGAGATGTCTTACGGGAGGAAATCACACACTACCGGAAATCCCTCCCATAATGATCGAAATTACTTTATCAGCGCCTTATTTACAAAACGCGGATGAGCAAACGGTTTACCAGGCTCAGCATATACGGCAGTACTGCGTGTCCGTCCTCCATTCCTTAAATCAAACTCGACAAATTCTTCATACGTACTCTTAGATGCCCCGGTAGCTGTCTTCATCGTCCTGTCGTATAGCGCTTTGCGCGAAGGTGCATTAAATCCCAGTATGTTACTTCTCATCATACTCTCTTCTGAAGGACGATAAGCCCCTTTTATATAAGTACAGGCACCTTCAAATACTCCCAAATTATCGGAAGTATACCGCTCATCATTCAAAAACGCAGACCAAAGCACTTCATCCCATTCAGCAGTAAAATCGACATTCTGCGCCCATCCAAAGCTTTGCAAGGTTCTCGTATTATTAATTTCCGAAACCGGTATTCTTCCTTGTTCTTCATAAGCATACTCATCCAGCAACTTTCCAAAGCCATGCCCTATCGCTTCATGCACAAGTACTTGTCTGAATGTTTCACTCTCCAGATTATAAATAACCGGACAATAAGCAATTGCAAACTCTACAAAATCCCGGCTACCGACCTCAGAATATCCGAAATAGGTAGTACCGGCATAAGCCGGAGTATTTAATACCACCACTACCAACGTCTCTCCCAAATCGATATTCTTCACACATCGGGCATATTCCATACAAGCAGCATCATCTCCGGAAATCCCCGTACTGTTTCCACCTTCCAATTCGCAACTAAAAGCAGTACTATATCCGTCTCCAAAAGTGTTATTAGCAGAAACAGCCGTCACTGCATATACATTAAAATAATTACGAAGAGACTGTATAGGTTCTTCCGTAAAAAGATTTTCAAAAGCCTTGTCCATCACTTGGTCATAGGTTCCGTCAGCAATCTCTTTATCGATAAACCCATCCCCCACTATAACAATAGGAATGCCTTTCCCGATACTCGCTGTCTGTAATACGCGCACTTTTTTATCTTCTGAATAATCGGTAGACTCCCCTGCCGATACGCCCTGTTGGGTAATAGTAACGGTCCTCAAAATTTTCTGCTTTCCATCGATCTCCTGTACAAAATAAATATAAGCAGTACGGGATGCAGATTCCGCATTCGGTAAAGCCTTCAGACGAAGTATATAAGAAGAAGCCCGTGTATCCGGTTGTTGGGTCAACCATTCATCGGCACCTTTTGAAGCACCTATCAACAATTCATCTTGGGCAATACTTGTAGAGAACCGGATCTCCAACACCTCACCGGCAGCAGCTACACTATAAGCCGTCTTTTCTAATTGAATAATCGGTTCCTGTTTCAGAGTTATATTTTTCCTCAGCGTTCCGGAAGTCAATGTCAATGTTGCTGTCCGAGTATAGTCATTATCATTCAAACTATTAGCAGTAACCGTAATACTTACTGCACCGGCATTACCGGACATCGGAGAAATCGTAATCCAATCGGCAGTAGTACTTGCCTGCCATTCGCGAGAACTCGTAAAGCTGATTTGGGTTTGTCCCCCTGCTTCCGGAGCGATTTCTATATCTTCCGTAGTTCCAATAGAGAAACTGGGTTCTACCTCATTTTCAGTACAAGATACCGTAAAAAGTAAATACAGGAAAAATAAAAGGAAAGAATTTGCTTTCATATTAACAGAGTATTATTTCATTTCACAAAAGTAAGATATTATCTTAAATAATAGAATATTTTTAGACAAATAAGCACAAAAAGAAGCAAAATAATCATCCTCTCTTTCTAAACTCCTTTTTCACAAGCAATCATTTTCAGCATTCAGAGTACCGATATACATTATTATATAATTCTCAGATTCGTTTTTGACTATTTTATTAACTATCTTTGCATATAGCTAAAGTATTATTTAAACTGTCATTGACGGCAAATGAAAACAAACCTTTTATGAAATATATAATTCTTCTACTCGGAGCTCCGAATGACGAGCAAGGCAGATTAAGCCAAATGGCACAAGACCGTATCAACTGTGCATACAATTTATATGCAAATAATGAACACATGACTTTCCTCTGTACCGGCGGATACGGGCAGCATTTCAATACGACCAATCGGCCCCATGCCTATTATGCCAAGCAAGCACTCATTAAAAAAGGAGTGAGAGAAGAAGATTTTTTACCTTTTATCTTATCTACCAATACTTATGAAGATTTTAAAATTTCAAAAGAGATCATTGAAAAAGAACTACCGGATATGCTAATCGTCATCACTTCCGATTTCCATATCCGAAGAGCTAAATTATTGCATGACAGAATTATCAACTATCCTCATACCCTATTCTTACCTGCCAAATCGAATCTTTCTGAAAAAGAATTGTTGTCATTGATTGAACACGAACAAGATGCAATAAAAGCGATAGAAGAAAACAGATTCGGCAATCATTGAGAATGCAATAAAATGAACAGTATAATCAAATCAGTAAAGTCAAAATTCCCATCCATATTATGCTAAAATTTACCGATGACTTTGAAAATAACGAGAAGCTGATCCTTCGTGACCATCTGGCACTCGAAAGAACAAAGTTAGCCAACGAACGGACATTATTCTCTTATATCCGTACTTCCCTTTATCTGCTTACTGCCGGAATCGGAATTTTCCAGATTGAAAATATTTCGCGACTCGACGGTCTTGCATGGGTATGTATCATTTGCGGTATATTCATATTTATTTTAGGATTTGTCCGTTTTATGCAAATGAGAAGACATCTGAAAAGTTATATAAAAACATCTTCCAAATAGCAGGTTTTAAATAATTTCTATTTTAACATTGTTAATTGTCTTTTCCAAGTATTATTTCCAGCTTCGCAAGAAATGCATTTCTTGTGTACAAAGAATACTATTCTTTGCCGGCAAAAGATACGATTTAACAGAGCATTAATATTGTTTTTATATAAAAGAAAGAAACAGTATTCCTATCCCCATAAAATAAGCATCATATAGTTGATATATAACACATTAGTATATTAAGAGCCGAAATTAAAAAACAAAAAGATTTTATTCTGCAAACATACACACCAGATTATAGTTATCAATTAAACAACTACAAAATCATAGATTCATTATTTTTTCAGGAAAGCAATAATAATTCATAATCGAATACATCCAGCCAACGCCCAAACTTCATGCCTACTTTTTCAAAATGAGATACCGGCTTAAATCCAAGTTGTAGATGCAAAGAATTACTTATTTCGTTTCCAGCTGTGATACAAGCAATCAATGCGTGATAACCTTCCTTACGACATTCTCCAATCAACCGTTGCATCAACTGCTTGCCAATGCCCTTTCCGGAATATTCCGGAGACAGATAAACAGCCGTTTCCAAAGTATATTTATATGCGGCCCGTTCTTTCCAAGCATGTGCGTAACAATATCCTACAACTCTCCCATCCACTTCGTAAACAAAATACGGATAATACGACGATATTTCAGATATGCGAACATACATTTCCGCCTCGGATACAGCTTCCGTCTCAAAAGTAACTATACTATTTACAACATATTCATTATAAATTTCCGTAATGTCTCCAGTATCTTTCAGCTCTACGCGTCTAATCATAACGGTTCTTTCTCAGTTCTTTTTAACCAAAAACTTCTTACTCAGCCATTTCCTTATCGGCTCATCATACAGTTTTAAGCAAAGATAAGCCAATATGATACTTCCGAAGAATACAAGTAAAGCCATCGGCCAAGCCTGAGAGAATGTAAACGTCTTACTCCATACCCAAGCATAAAACAGGTACATGAAAGGATAATGTACAATATACAACGGATAAGATATATCCCCTAAGAATTTACAGATTTTGGCCGATTTCTTATCAGTTGTTTTTCCGGAAGCACCCAGATAAACAAGTAGTGGAAAAATAATGATGGTACATACAGAATCATAGACGCCATTCATCCAAGGGGACTCACCATCGCCAATATAAGGCATGGAAAACAAAACAGCAAGTACTAAACTGCATATCCAAAAAGCCCCCTTTATCTTAACCGGCTTGAAAACGCGCGACATCAACAATCCGATAGAAAAGGAAAACAACAAGCGCAGGAAACCTCCAATCAAATTATAATCTCCCATTGACCATCCTACACCCAAATGTCCATAACCGGAAAAATTGAATATGGCAAATGAAGCCAATCCGATTCCCGCCAATCCGACAAGTACCGTAAGCACCTTTGTAGGCAACCGACGAAGAAACAGGGCGTATAGTATATTTCCGATATACTCGAAAAACAAAGACCAACTGGGCCCATTCAGAGGATACATCTCACCATTTCCCCGCACCTCAGGACCTGTTCCCGGTACAGCCGGAATCAAGAAAAGCCCCATAAGCATGGCAAGCATCACCATGGACATGGAAACCGGTGTTCCATCCCATTTCTCTGAACCTTGTATATAAAATGTAATAGCACCTAAAACTGCTCCCAACACAACCATCGGATGTAAACGGATTAATCTGCGTTTGAAAAAATCTTTTGTTTTCATCACTTTCCAACGATCATCATAAGCATAACCGATAACAAACCCCGACAGAATAAAAAAGAAATCGACCGCCAAATATCCATGATTAAATCGCTGATCGATAGGGCTTGTTGCAAAAGCTTCAAATATATGATACCATACTACCAGAACAGCAGCAACTCCTCTCAGTCCGTCAAGAAGATCATAATGTGGTTTTGTGTCTAAAAGTGCAGTAGAAGATTTTTTTTGCATGATAAATTTATAAATTAAATGATTGATTCCTAATTTAACGGTTAACTAATAATGTGCTGCAAAGTTACACAACTTAAAAACTCTAAAATTTGTCCTATGACAAAATATCATCGGTTTAAATATTATTTTGAGCTCTAAGGCGACTGAGCGTTGAAAGCGTTATTCCCAAATAAGAGGCAATATATCCTAAATTCACTCGCTGATATATCTGAGGAAACTGCTGCTTAAACTCTTCATATCTCTCTTTTGCCGGCAACGTAAGTCGTTCTTTATGAGAGCGGTGCAAACGCCTGTATTCATCTTGATGAATAATTCTTCCCCAGTTAGCCAATTCGATATTGGTTTGAAAAAGCCTGTTCAAATCAGACAGTGATATTTTATACGCAACAACCTCTTCAAGTGTTTCTACAAATTCTTCGCTCAATTTATTATAATAAAATTCATCCATGCTAAAGACAATTCCTCCTTCCCATGAAAAGGAAGTTGTTATCTCCTCTCCATTTACAAGCCAAAAAGAACGGGTTATTCCCTTTTCTATGAAATAAGCCGATCTGGAAAACGTATTTTCCTTTATCAACAGATGTTTTTTAGGAAAATGGCAAATAGTCACACTCTCTTTCAACGTGCGTATGGTATCATCGGAAATTGGATACAAAGAAGTTATCTTATCTATAACATTCGTCATAAAGCAAAAAGAATTTAAGAGCTATATAACCTTTAATCGAAATAAAACCCTACATAAAACAAAAAGACCCAACTTTACATTTTCAGGTGCAAAATCGGGTGCTATTTTCTTAATTTATTGATCTTCAATATTTATTGTAAAAGTTAGGGAGTTATATTCTTTGTTTTTTCTCCACTATCTATCAACCAATTATCTACATCCGAAATGACAGGTTGCATTATAAAGAAAGTTCTCTATTCTGATATTAAAACACCTATTTTTAACCCCATCTTTTATATTGCAAAGATAGGTCCTTGAGTCCGTTTCTCAAAAAAATCCGGCACTTTTTGTCACCAGGCCCTATCCTTTATTATTTATTACGATCTCTCTCATCTTTTCTATTTTCCTATTATCGCCACTTTAATGACTCCGTCCAACTTATTTTCAAAAATACGGTAGGCCTCCTCAATTTCGTCTAACGGAAACCGATGCGTAATCAAAGGAGTGGTATCTATCTTGCCCTCCTCAATCAGGCTAAGAATCTCAGCGCAGTCACAACCATCTACTCCACCTGTTTTAAAAACCAGATTTTTACCATACATATCCGGTAAGGGGAGAATCTGAGGTTTATCATAAAGAGCTACAATAGTGACAATACCATTCGGACGGGCACATTCCCATGCCAGACGGAAAGTATCCTCTACCCCTGCCACTTCCAACACAACATCCGCCCCGCCATGATCGCTATTGATTAGCACAAAATCCTTGCAGTTTTCCGGATTTGTCAACAGCACATCAGGATAATGCTCACGAACAAACTGGATTCTTTCGGAAGACTTCTCACAGACAATGATACGTCGTGGCTTCTTCAACATCGTACACAGCAAAGTACATATTCCAGTAGGACCGGCACCAATGATAAGGACTGTATCCTCTTCAGAAATCTCCGAAATGCGAGCTGCCCAAAAGCCTGTTGCAAGAACATCACCAACGAACAACGCTTGTTCATCACTAACGGTATCAGGTATACGGTTCAAACCTTGATCGGCATATGGAACCCTGATATATTCCGCCTGCCCACCGTCAATACGGCATCCCAATGCCCATCCCCCATTGGAATCAGTACAGTTATTAACATATCCGTGCCGGCAAAAAAAACATTCTCCACAAAAAGTTTCAACATTTACTGTCACCCTATCTCCGGGCCTAACCGAAACAACTCCGGAACCGACTTCTTCCACAACGCCTACCATCTCATGACCGACCGTAACTCCAGGTACGGCACGCAGCACACTGCCATGTTTGATATGCAGATCGCTGGTACAAATACTACCAAGCGTTACACGTACAATCGCATCCCGTGTATCCTTTATTTTCGGTCTCGGCTTCTCCAATAGTTGGAACTTTCCATGTTCAATATAAGTATATGCAAGCATAAATATCTTCCCAATTAATTAATACATCTATTACACAACAAAAATAATAATTTCATCGACAAAACGTAAATTCTAATCAAATTAAAATCATAATCAGAGTTTCTCCACTCTGACTTAATCCCATTCTGCAGACATAGTACTATGAACGGAATATATTATTCTTTCCATCTTAGCAGTTTCTAAATCAAAAACTTTCTCAGGCAAAATAATAAATACAAATCACAAGACACTGATAAACAATAAAATAATCACAAAGTGATATGCTTTTCTTTAGACATAATCAAGCATACCGAATAGTAAGCAAAAGAATATTTGGGTCAACGTAAAAATCTGAGGGG
>NZ_HF991016.1:0-8763 GCF_000432295.1 Bacteroides sp. CAG:189 | reverse complement strand
CCAATTGGCACATTGGCATATTGGCACATTGGCAAATTATTAACGCGAATGTAGCGTTTCCTCTCCGTTTATGCTAATATTCCTCTAAAATTTGTTTTCTTTCTAAAACAAACTTCCGTAATTTTCTGTTTAATAACACATACAATTCAATCCTAAACCACAAAAAAATTATGAGAATCAATCTACGTTTAGTATTAACGTTTCTTGCTATTGTTGTGTCTGCTACTTTGTGGGCGGCCGTGCAGCAAGAAATACGAATTTCGGGTACGGTGATATCCGATGGAGAGCCGTTGCCCGGAGTCTCTGTACAAATAAAAGGCGAGACTACCGGAACAATCACCGATATGGATGGAAAATATTCCATTTCCGCCCCTTCGGATGCCATACTCGTTTACCGCTTTGTCGGATTAAAAACGGTGGAACAATCGGTCAACGGGCGGAACATGATAAATGTCACTTTAGAGTCTGACAGTAAAGAACTGGATGAAGTCATGGTAGTGGCCTATGCCACCGCTAAGAAATATAGTTTTACCGGAGCTGCTTCTACCGTAAAGGGAGACGAGATAGCGAAGTTGCAGGTAGCCAGCGTTTCCCGTGCCCTTGAGGGTACGGTTTCGGGCGTACAGGCCAGCGCAGCCAGTGGCCAGCCCGGTACGGATGCGGAAGTCCGTATCCGAGGTATCGGTTCTATCAATGCTTCCAGTGCACCGCTTTATGTGGTGGACGGTGTCCCTTTCGACGGTTCTGTCAATTCCATCAATCCCGATGACATCGCTTCGATGACTGTATTGAAAGATGCCGCTTCGGCCGCCCTTTACGGTTCACGTGGTGCCAACGGTGTGATTATCATCACCACCAAGCAGGGGCAGACGGACTCTAAAACGACCGTCAACGTGAAAGCCTCGTTCGGAGGTTCCAACCGGGCTGTACGCGATTATGACCGTATCGGTACCAATGACTATTTTCAGCTCTATTGGGAAGCGCTGCGCAACCAATACGCCAAGGATACGGAAAACTATACGCCTGCCACCGCTGCCGCACAGGCTTCTAAAGATCTGGTGACAAAGCTGATGGGTGACGGCCCTAACCCTTATGGCACTAACTATCCGCAACCGGTGGGTACGGACGGCAAGCTCGTGGACGGTGCCCGGCCCCTTTGGGATTTTGACTGGAGTGATGCCATGGAGCAACAGGCTTTGCGTACCGAACTCAATCTGAATGTATCCGGTGGCGGACAGAAGAACCAGTATTTCTTTTCCGCCGGCTATCTGAATGATAAGGGTATTGCCCTCGAATCGGGCTACCAGCGTTTTAATCTCCGTTCCAATATCACCAGTGAGATGACTTCCTGGCTGAAAGGGGGCGTGAATATGAGCTTTGCGCATTCCATGCAGAACTATCCGGTTTCTTCGGATACGAAAACCAGCAATGTGATCAATGCCGGCCGCACCATGCCGGGGTTTTATCCCATTTATGAAGTAAATGCCGACGGCTCTTTAAAGACTGATGCGAACGGGGAACTTATTCCCGATTTCGGGTCGTACCGGCCTTCCGGATCGACATCGAACTGGAACTTGCCGGCTACGCTTCCTCTCGATAAGTCGGAACGTATGAAGGATGAATTTTCCGGACGTACTTTCCTGGAAGTGACCTTCATTCCCGGATTGAAATTCAAGACGAGTTTCAATTTCGACCTGATCAACTATAACTCACTCGACTTCACTAACTCCCTTATCGGACCTTCCGTGACCACCGGAGGTGGATCGAGCCGTGTGAACACCCGTACTTTTTCGTGGACGTGGAATAATATCGTCACTTACGATAAAACCATCGGCGAGCATCATTTCAATATCCTTGCCGGGCAGGAAGCCTATTCGTACCGTTATGACGAACTCTCTGCATCGCGTACCAAGATGGCTTTGCCCGATATGCCCGAACTGGTGGTAGGCTCGCAGCTTACGGGCGGTTCCGGCTATCGCATCGACTATGCTTTGGCAGGATATTTTACCCAGTTGCTTTATGATTATCAGAGCAAGTATTTCTTTTCCGCTTCTTATCGTCGCGACGGTTCTTCCCGTTTTGCACCAGAGACGCGTTGGGGTAATTTCTGGTCATTGGGCGCTTCCTGGCGCATCGACCGGGAGAATTTTATGATCTCCACGTCCGACTGGCTTTCTGCTTTGACTCTGAAAGCCAGCTACGGCGCACAGGGAAACGATAACTTAGGTACCTATTATGCCAGTAAGGGGCTTTATGCCATTGTCTCCAATTTGGGAGAGAATGCACTGGTTTCCGATCGTATTGCCACTCCGAAATTGAAGTGGGAAACCAATCTGAATTTCAATGTCGGCATCGACTTCTCCTTGTGGAACAACCGTGTATCCGGTTCGTTCGATTTCTTCCAGCGCCGTTCGAAAGATCTGCTCTATTCGCGTCCTGTGGCTCCGTCATTGGGGTATAAGTCGGTGGATGAAAATGTAGGTGCTTTGAAGAATACGGGTATCGAGCTTTCTCTGAACGGGACGCTGATCAATACTCAGGATTTTATCTGGAAATTGGGTCTCAATCTGACACATTATAAGAATGAGGTTACCGAGTTGCCTTTGAAAGACATGCCGCCTTCCGGAGTCAATAAGTTGGCGGTAGGACGCTCCGTTTATGACTTTTACACCAAAGAGTGGGCGGGGGTGGATCCCGAAAACGGAAATCCGTTGTGGTACATGGATATTCTCGACAAGGATGATAACGTCGTAGGGCGCGGGACTACCAGTGTCTACAAGGATGCCACCGATTATTTTGTCAATAAGTCCTCTTTGCCCAAAGTTTATGGCGGTTTCAATACCTCTTTCTCTTACAAGGGGGTGGAGCTGTCGGCTATATTTGCTTATAGTGTAGGCGGGTATATCATGAACCGGGACATAACGATGATTCTGCACAACGGCAGTTCTGCCGGCCGCGCGTGGTCGAAGGAGATATTGAACCGTTGGACTCCGGAGAACCGTTATACGGATGTGCCGGCATTGGCTACCACTACCAATAACTGGACGTCCTATTCCACCCGTTTTTTGCAGAATAACTCGTATATGCGCCTAAAGAACCTGACTTTGTCTTACACGCTTCCGAAGCAGCTTGTCAGCAAGGCGGCATTGAGTAACGTACAGGTTTTTGTGCAGAGTGATAACTTGTTTACCATTCACCGCAATCAAGGTCTCGACCCTGAACAAGGGATTACCGGATTGACTTATTACAGGTATCCCGCCATGAGATCTTTTACCGGGGGGATTAATGTGACGTTTTGATTTATGATTCACAGTTTAAAAATTCACGATTATGAAATATATATTTTCTTTTATGGCTTCTCTGCTTCTATTGGCGGGATGTAGCGGTGATTTTCTCGATAAAGAGCCGACAGATTCCGTAAGTTCCGATGAAGTCGGTGTGCCCGGCAATGCCGAACGGTTGTTTAACGGTGCCTGGTACAATCTTTTCGAATATGTTTATACGCTTGCCAATAGCGGTTACCGTGGGCTTCAATGCCAGGACGACATGATGGCGGATGATGTTGTTTCCCGTCCGGCTTATGGCTTTAACTCGTCTTATCAGTTCAACGACATCGCCATACCCAACAATACCCGTACCTCTTTTGCCTGGTATCTGATGTATAAGACGATTGATAACTGCAACACCGCCCTTGCCATACAGGGCGATACGGAAGCGCTCCGTCAGGCACAGGGGCAGGCATTGGCGCTTCGGGCTTTCTGCTATCTGCATCTGGCACAGCATTACCAGTTTACCTATTTGAAAGACCCTGCGGCTCCCTGTGTCCCTATCTATACCGAGCCTACTACGGATGATACCGCTCCCAAAGGGAAATCGACCGTGGCACAGGTCTACCAGCGTGTGTTTGATGATCTGGCTCTCGCTAAGGATTACCTGAAGAACTATACACGTAAAGGTGACGGGCAGAAATTCAAGCCGGATGTAAATGTCGTCAATGGGCTTTTGGCCCGTGCCTATCTGCTCACCGGGCAGTGGGAGGAAGCTGCAAAGGCTGCCGCCGCCGCCCGTCAGGGTTATTCGCTGATGACCACTGCCGCCGAGTACGAAGGGTTCAATAACATCTCTAATAAAGAGTGGATCTGGGGGCATCCGCAGACGCTTGCCCAATCCAGGGCTTCTTATAATTTCTATTTTCTGGATGCTACCTATGTGGGGGCTTATAGCAGTTTCATGGCCGATCCCCATTTCCGGGATACATTTTCGGACGGAGATATCCGCCTGGAGCTTTTTCAATGGATGCGTGAGGGATATTTGGGATATAAGAAATTCCACATGCGTGCCGATGATACAGCCGATATTGTATTGATGCGTGCTTCCGAAATGCTATTGGTAGAGGCGGAAGCATTGGCTCGCGACGGTTTCCCGGAAAAGGCGGTAGTGCCTTTGAATGAATTGCGTCATGCCCGTGGCTTGGGTGATTATGATTTAACCGGTAAGTCGCAGCAGGATGTTATCGACGAGATCTTGATGGAACGCCGCCGGGAATTGTGGGGCGAAGGGTTCGGGATCACCGATATCTTGCGTACGCAGCAATCCGTAAAGCGTACCATGCTTTCTGCCGAGGAGCAGAAACAGGAAGTGGATGCCTGGCAGGAAGGCGGAGGGTTCGCTAAAAGGAATCCGTTGGGACATTGGTTTGTTACTTTCTCCGAGGGAGAGGTATTTGTCCCGAACAGTACCAATTATCTGTATGCTATCCCGAAAGAGGAGACGGATGCGAATCCGAATTTATGATAAGAGTTGTTTCGTTGACACATTGTCAACTTTGACTTTTTGCTAAAGCTAACCTTGTAGAATTGCTTTGTTAAGGGATGGATAGGAATGGCTGCCGGAAATCTTCTTTATTGGAAGTGTTATTGGGGTGAATAGTTTGTATTAGAGGCAATTGTGTGATAAATAGGCCGTATATGTTTCTTTTATTGTGCATTTTGTCTTTATAATCTGTATTTGCTGTGATTTTAGATAATTGAGCATGATCGGGATTCGGACATCAACCAGCGTGAAAAAGCGCCTTTTGGAGAGGAAATAATTTATCTCGTAGAGTCTCTTGTCGTTTCTCGTAGAGTTTCGGACTGTTCCTCGTAGAGAAACCGAACTTATCATGCCGGGATAATGGAGTTGACATACCGGGATAAATCACATATTTATCCGGATAAGGTAAGAATATACAGAAAAAGCTGCATGATATTTGTTTTATTATGCAGCTTTTTCTCTGGTTGCAACTTTGCTTAGAAAGTGCTTGTTATAAAAATCATCAATAAGCGAACAAAAAGATGCTTATAGGAAGGTTTTGATGATATTTGTCTAATGTTGTTCTCTGTTCTTGATGGCAAACTTTATTTGTTGGAGAACATCCAAGTCCATTTATGCCAGATGCTTTCCAAAGGTCCTTGCTTGTGTCCGGATAGCCACCATTTGCAGAACCGTACTTGCAGGAGGAACAATACAAAACCGATCAATACACTGACTGTATATCCGCAATAAGGGGCTAAGTAAAGTCCGAAGGGGAAATAAATAATAGCCCCTGCTATGGATTGGGTGATATAGTTTGTCAAACTCATCTTACCATAAAAACGTAGACTCGTTACTGCATTTTTGAATTTCTCTTTCTGATAGAGAATAACGAAAGAAGCTACCAGTACAATGGTGAATGCAAACTTCTGCCACATGTCGAAAGCAGTGCCTACGGTTTGCTTAACTAAGTCGCTGTCGCTCTGCATAATCAGCTCTTTGAGTGAATAGAGCGGTGCAAAACTGATAGCTGCAAGGATCAACGCCTTTATCCAGAATTTGAGATGCAGTTCCGAAGTGACGAACAGTTCCTTTCTTCCTATATACAGTCCCATGAGGAAAAGCCCGGCTGTCTGCAGGAAACGTCCTGCACCGATTGCCCAAAACAGGCTCGCCTTTTGTCCTAATGTGATATTTCCTATCAGGAAATCCCAGAAGTTTCCGGCTTTTGTATAATCCGCTACTTCCTGATACATGGCTCCTACGCCTAAGTCGGGTAATGCATGCGAAGGATCGAAAAGAGACATGAAGTAATGATACCACTCTATGGGTTGCAGCAGGAGGAAAATAGCTGTGATCAGGATCGCTTTATCACTCCATTTGCGTACTAAAAACAGGATAATTCCCACGATAGAGAAAAGCAACAGAACATCTCCGGCAGGGAAAAAGGCTGCATTCAGCGTGGCAAAGGCCACCAGTAAAACTAATCTCCAGAGAAAGCGATAACCAAAATCTTTTCCTTTCTTTTGCTGATTATGACATTGGATATAGAATGTGAATCCGAAGAGCAGAGCAAATATTGCATAAGATTTTCCGGCAAATAGTGAAAAGATAACGTTGAAAGTTCCGTTATCGAGTATGTTCAGCCATTCGGGCGAATCTGTCGGATAGACAGGAAAGATGAAATGCTCTACGCTGTGTACAAGGAGAATAGCCATTACAGCAAAGCCTCTTAAGGCATCTACCACTTCGATACGTGGTGTTTTGTTTACGGTTGGTTGCATGTGGTTAGTGTTTTATCGTTTTTTCGTTTAATTTATTTTGCCTGTAAAGATAGAACAAAAAAGGGGAAAAAGTGGGATATATAGATAAAGTAATTGTTTTTTTCTTATGAAATATAGCCGGAATTTTAATAAAAAGAGGAATTGATGAAACCTTTTGGCATACCTTACTCGTTTCTTTGCACAAAATAACGGCAGCCTGTGATATGCGGAGATTTTTTGTTTTATAAATCCAACTGTTTTTTGTAGCTTTGTAAGCAGATAAATCTTGTGTAGGAGAAAAACAGAACTGATTTATAAAAGACATATTGCATAACTTGCAGACGATTATTTGATTTGGTTAAATCTGGTAAATTTAAAATGAGATCAAAAATAATTAGTCTAAGCATGTTTGTACCCTTCATAAAGGGCACAGGCTGCTTTTACTTATTTTGATCTCGGGCTTACCAGAGCCTAACCAAAGAAATAAGAAAAGGGGTGTTGTGTCCTTTTCTTATTTGATAACAAGCAGTATTTTGATAAAAAACAGTATAATGGGGGGAGGCCGAACCCCCGATAGAGTAGGTAACTTAAAAAAATAATAGTATGATTAGTCATTTATGGAAAGTCACTGCCAAGAAAGCGGTGGGAAAAGTTGCTAAAGGGATGGAAGTGGAAGTAGTGAAAAGCGGAACTACTGCCAAACCGGTTATTAAAGAGATAGAAGAAGCGTTTAAGCGCAAGTATGGAATTTCTTTGATTTCGGGATGTAGCTTGGCAAATTTCGATATGGTGGAAGTAAAATAATAGGTATCATGAGTTTATTTACAGAAGAAGATAAGATCTTCGAAGCGTGGGAAAAGGTATTGGAGAACTCGCATTTGGTAACAGACGGCATTGTCGATGAGAAAAAATGGTTAGAGTCTTCACCAAAAATATTGTTTGTATTGAAAGAAGCCAATCATAAAGGTAAACCACATTCTGCTTCTCTTTCAAGAGAATGGTTGTATGATGGAGCCGGAAGCAATACTTGGGGGAACATTGCGCTGTGGACACATGCTATCCGGCATTATAAAGAGAATCTTCAATGGTCGGATGAAATCAATCTACGTTCATTGGAAAAGGCGAGACGCAAGCATCATTTACAAACGGTCGTGGCGATGAATCTGAAGAAGACTCCCGGAGGTGCAAATTCCAATAAAGCCGAACTTCGTGAATTCGTGAAAAAACACAAGGGCTTGTTGCGCAGTCAGGTTGATCTTTATTGGTCTCAAACCGATATTATTGTTTGTTGTGGGGTAGAAGTTGGTAGCTTGTTCCGGAGCCTTATAAAAGACATTTCGTTGCAAAAGCATGTATTTGAAACTGCTGATAAGGAGATGGCAAAGAAAATTCTTTATTATCAGATCGGTGATGGAAAGCTGATTATTGATTTTTATCATCCGCAGGCTCATATAAGTAAGGGGTTTATGTATAATTCTATTCGCGACATTGTGTCGCTCTTCTACAAATCTTAGTTGAATAGGATTGGATATGAGTGCTGATGAGGTAACATTAACTAAAATTTCTGAGCTTCTGTATGAAACGCGTGCCAAAGACTTCATCGAGCATAGCTATCCGGCAACAATGCCAATACAATGATATTCTTTACTCAAAAAGGTAAATGTTACTGGTTAAAAGTATATGAAATTCCTGAAGGAACGAAGAACTCAAAAGAATGTGTCATTCAGAATCTGCTGAATATCGATTCTGACGATGCATAAGCCATGCAAAGAGAAATAAGAGTTTCGTTTTCATATCTGTTATTTTTAAGTTATTCCTTTGATGCAAAGGTAAAAGCAAGAGGGTGTCGAAACTTTCATAAATTAAAAATCACCCTCGCCACAGGCTGAACTGCACCCCAAAAGTTGGACATAAAACTTTAGGAGTGTAGTTCAGGCAGTTGTAGCGAGGGTGATTTCAATAAAAGGGGAGTTTTGACACATCCCCCAATTTGTTTTATCAGGAAGTTCACTTCCTTTTTTTGATTATTCAACCGGACTGAATGTGACTTGATTCACTTATCTGTTCCTTCACTCCATTGTTTACCGAAACTCGTCTGTTCTGTTTCCACGCATCCACGATGTCCGTGCACCTTACATTCATCCAACGCTGATTGTAACTGCTGGAATTCATCATCGGAAAGCGTGACGTTCCAAGCCCCCAGATTCTC
>NZ_HF991015.1:0-563 GCF_000432295.1 Bacteroides sp. CAG:189 | reverse complement strand
TTGGGGCATTAAAGTTCTTAATTCTTTGCAATACAGAACAATACTTGTCTTCAAAACATTAACTTCACACTGTCTGTCCACATGTTTATAGTAACCTTGTCTGGTTATGCCGAAGTAACCACAGAGTCTGTTCAGACCACCGCATTTACGGTTGACCGAGCCTCTCTGTGACAAGGTGTCGATTACTTGGCATCTGAGTTTTTTCGCACGGGGATATGATAGGTCTGCTCTGTCAGATCAATAAGCACCTCGCAGGCTTCATGAAGCATCTTTGTCGTATCCAAATCCCGTTGAAGTTGACGGTTAGACTTGTGTAACGCTTCATTTTCAGCACGAAGCTGAGCGATAAGGGCCGCTGAGTCTTCGTCTATCAGCTGTGGATCAATGATGGATTTTTGCATCTTAGGATCTTCTATCTCGTACATTTTCATCCAGCGGGACAATGTACCTAAACTTAATCCATTACGTCGTTCAAATGTTTTCCGACGGTCGGAGCTGGAAAGATACTCGCGAATATAAGACTTACTTTCCAATTCTGTAAACTTTCTGTGAGGTTTTCTTTT